>CAZSOE010000292.1:0-391 GCA_964608335.1 uncultured Chloracidobacterium sp. | reverse complement strand
TAAAGGAAACGGTCGACCGCTGCGCCGGTGCGCGAAGGCGTGTGCTGACCGATGCCCAAGCGCGTTCGCTCGCCCGTATCGCCGTCAGTATTCGCCGGGCATTCGGCGGGAAGGCCGAGCAGGACATCGAGTGGGGAATGATCGGCCGCCGGATCTACATCGTACAGGCCCGGCCGTATGTTGATTAATAAGATATATAAAATATGAAATATGAAATAGGTCTGACTGTCTTGTGCCCAATGTTAATGCTCGCCTCGTGCGCGAATTCGCCGCGGCCGATATCGAACGGCGGCGATACGACGGCGCCCAACACCGAGCGGCGACAAACTGCGATCGGCCATTCGTCAGAGAATCGACGACAGCCCGCATCCGGGTGGACGCAGAGCGGCGA
>CAZSOE010000291.1:0-3560 GCA_964608335.1 uncultured Chloracidobacterium sp. | reverse complement strand
TTTCGGCCAACAGTCTCGATGCGGTGTCCGACCGTGACTTTGCGGTCGAGTTCGTGGGCGCGTGTTCGCTCCTAATGGTCCATTTGTCGCGTCTGGCCGAGGACCTGATCATCTACGCGTCCGCGGAATTTGGGTTCGTCACATTGAGCGATGCGGTCTCATCAGGCTCGAGCTTGATGCCGCAGAAGAAGAACCCGGATGCGCTCGAACTCATTCGCGGAAAGGCCGGCCGGGTTTTCGGGAACCAGGTTGCGCTACTCGCGATGCTCAAGGGGCAGCCGCTCGCCTACAACAAGGATATGCAGGAGGATAAAGAGGCCGTCTTTGACACGGCGGACACGATCTCCACGTGCCTCAGGGTCGCTTCGAGGGTGCTTGAGAATACAACGGTAAATGAAGACACAGCAAGGGATGCGGCCACACGCGGGCATTCGAACGCGACCGAACTTGCCGATTACCTGGTGAGGAAGGGCGTGCCTTTTCGCACGGCTCACGAGACGGTCGGCCGGCTCGTGCTCTTCTCGATCGAACAGGGCAAGGAGCTTGACGAAGTGCCGATCGAGACAATGCAGGAATTCTGCGCGGACATCGAGGCGGATGTTTTTGCTTCGCTCAAACCGGACGCCGCACTCGCGGCAAAAAATGTGATCGGCGGAACGTCGCCCGAGCGCGTCGCAGCGGCGCTGGCCGCGGCGAAACAATCTCTCAGCCTCTAATGGACAAGGCGAAACTTATCAAACAGACAGCCGAGAACGAGCTGATGCAGTTCCTCGGCATCACGGTTGAGGTCGCGACCCCCGACCGCGTCGTGCTGACTATGCCCGTCACGCCTAAGGTACATCAGTACGTCGGCATAATGAACGGAGGCGTCTCGCTCTACCTCGCCGAGACCGCCGCGTCGATCGGCGTCGTTGCCGGTGCAGATCTGGAAAAAGTGACTCCTGTCGGCATCGAGATCAATGCCAATCACCTCCGCCCCGTTTCGAAGGGCATTCTCACGGTCGAGGCCTCGCCCCTACACACGGGCAGAACAATGAGCGTCTGGAAGATCGACATCACCAACGAGAAGGGGAAACTCGTCTGTACGTCGCGGCTCACTATGCTCATCCAAAAGCGGGCCGCATATCAGCCATAGGCAGAAACACGACCAGTAGGGAGTGCGCCAGGTTGATCAATGCCATCCAGGCACCTCCCTACCGGTCGGGTTTCCGCCTATAATCTTTCCGTGCACGGGTTTGTCCGTAATTTGATCACCGAATGGCGCAGGCTCGGGCTGCCGACGGCTAACGCGACGGTTGTGGTTGCCGTTTCGGGCGGGGCCGACTCGGTCAGCCTCCTTCTTGCCCTATGTACGCTAAAGCGGCTGAAGAAGCTCGACCTGCGGCTCGTGGGAGCGCATTTTAACCACGAGCTTCGAGGTGACGAGAGCGACGCGGATCAGGAGTTTGTTCGGGATCTGACCGCGAAACACAAGATCGAATTTGCGACCGAGCGGGCCGACGATCTTTCCGCCAAAGGCAACCTCGAACAGAACGCGCGGCGTGCCAGATACGATTTTCTGCTCAGGACGGCGCGCAATGTCGAGGCATTTGCCGTAGCGACCGGTCATACCGTCAACGATCAGGCCGAGACGTTCCTTATGAACCTGATCCGCGGCAGCGGGCCTGAGGGCCTTGCCGGGATGAAGCCGATCCGAGTTTTGAGTGCGGAGCGGGGCGCGCCGAGTTCGGAAGAAGGAAAGGACGATTCTCCTCGGCTCCCTTTCTCATCCTCTCCGCTTCTCGTGCGTCCGCTGCTTACCTGGGGAAAGCGGATCGATACAGAGGGCTTTTGTGTCGATTCGGGTGTCGAATACCGCTACGACACGATGAACGAGGACACAGCGTTTCGGCGCGTCAGGGTCCGGAAAATACTCCTGCCCCTCTTGGCCGACTTCAATCCGAACATCGTCGAAACTCTTGCGCAGACGGCCGGACTGATGCGGACGCTGGTCGCGACCGACTCGGAACATGCGGCCGCCCGCGGACCCGACGATCTGCGGGTGCAGGAGCTTAAGACCCTGGAAGGCGGCCATCTTCGTGATCGGCTTCGAGCCTGGCTGGCCGACCGGCGCGGAAACACCCGCCAATTGCAACTGAAACATATACAGGCGATAGAGCGTTTGGTATTGAGCACAAAGAGCGGCCGCGAGGTCGAGCTTCCGGGCGGTGCCCGGGTAACAAAACGCGGAGGCAAACTTGTCTATCGGGAGAATTTGGTTGAAAATTGACCAATCGGCATTTAAAATTGGAAGTTGGCGTCGCGTTTCGCCCGAAACACAGGGCACAACGCCGCTCCGGTAAATTTCATCCAATAAGGACGGTAAAAACCGCCGGGTGAAAGGTCGGTTTTGGAGGCATATTAATTGAGTTCTAAGGCAAAACAAGTTCTTCTGTGGCTGATGATCATTTCGAGCGCGCTCGTCTTTGTCTGGTATCTCCAGACAAAACAAACGACGCCGCCGAAGGACCTTCCGATCGACATGGCCGCCACGCGTATCGCGAACAAGGAGATCAAGGAGGCGGCCTTCAAGCAATCGCAGGTCGAGTTTGTCGATACGAGTGGTAATAAGTTCGTGACTACGCTCGGTAGCGACGCGACGCGCGAGTTGCTCGTGAAAAAGGTCGACGAATTCAACACCGCCAATCCGTCGAATATCATCAAGACGACCGAGGAACAGGTATCGAGCGGCTGGGGACTGCTGCTGCTGGTCAACGCGCTGCCATTCCTGCTTCTGATGGGGTTCCTCGCGTTTACGCTTAGGCAAATGCAGGCGGGCGGCAACAAGGCCCTCAGTTTTGGCAAGTCGAAAGCTAAGTTGCTGAACAACCAGCAGAAGCGCGTCACGTTCAAGGACGTCGCTGGTGTCGACGAGGCAAAGGACGAGCTGCAGGAGATCATCGAGTTTCTAAAGGATCCCCAGAAGTTTCAAAAGCTCGGCGGCAAGATACCCAAGGGCGTGCTTATGGTCGGCCCGCCGGGAACGGGCAAGACGCTGCTTGCTAAGGCCGTCGCGGGCGAGGCGAATGTGCCGTTCTTTTCGATCTCGGGATCGGACTTTGTCGAGATGTTCGTCGGCGTCGGAGCTTCGCGTGTTCGTGATCTGTTCGAACAGGGCAAAAAGAACGCGCCGTGCATCATCTTTATCGATGAGATCGACGCGGTCGGCCGCCATCGCGGTGCGGGGCTTGGAGGTGGTCACGACGAACGCGAGCAGACGCTCAACCAATTGCTCGTCGAGATGGACGGTTTTGAGTCGAACGACGGCGTCATTCTGATGGCCTCGACCAACAGACCCGACGTACTCGACCCCGCGTTGCTGCGGCCAGGCCGGTTCGATCGCCGTGTCGTCGTTGGTCGTCCTGACGTTCGCGGACGCGAAGGCATCCTCAAGGTACACACGCGGAAGATACCGCTCGACGAGGCCGTTGACATCAGTGTTATCGCGCGAGGGACGCCCGGATTCACTGGTGCCGATCTTGCGAACATCGTCAACGAAGCCGCGTTGAATGCGGCTCGCT
>CAZSOE010000290.1:1141-3562 GCA_964608335.1 uncultured Chloracidobacterium sp. | reverse complement strand
CGCTCTTCTTTCGCCTCATCAGCGTTGCGCCGAGACCGCCGTCTCCGAGCAGCGCGCCTACGCCAATGTAGAAACTGCAAATCCCATACACGCCGAAATCGCGCCGTTCCAGAAGCCGTGCGAGGGCGATGTTCGCCGCCCACGCGAGAACCGACGCGAATGCCTGAATCGCCGCAAAGCGGGTGGTTTCGTGGAGAATTCTTCGCGCAAGGCTCGGGGATGAAGTGGAATTCATCGCACGCGTGTGGCCACCGCGAGCCACGCGAGAGCCAGATCCTCGTGCGCACCGCGACGATCGAGCCACGCGGCCGCAAGGTTCACGAGCGGAACGAGTTGCCGCAATCCCCGAACGCGTTGAAGCTCCAGATTGGCCATCTGCCCAACGGTCGACCAGAGCCCGCCGAGCGTCTCGAGGCTGTCGACAGCGAACCCCCCTTCGGTCAAAAGGCCCTGCACGCCGTATCGCGCGAAGCGCCAGAAGTCGCGCGGCGCCTCGTGCGTCGGCCACACGCCCGGAACCGTGGCGACCAGCTTGCCGCCGGGCACCAGAACACGTCGCGCTTCTTCGATGGCTCGCCGCGGATCGGACAAGTGCTCGAGCACCTGCGTCGACAGCACTGCTTCGAAAGAGCCGTCAGAAAACGGGATGCTCTCGGCCGTTCCCATTGCCGTCGGGCGGCTGAGTTCGCCCGGCAGGTCGAGACCGACATACTCGGTCACGTGCTCGCCGAGTAGCTCGCGATACGGCTGCAGACCGCAACCGACATCGAGCACGCGACCCGAGAGAGAGCCCAAGACGGGCTCGAGCGCGCGCAAGAGCGGCTCATAGTGCAGGTAGAAGGGCTGCCGCCACGACGCCCGGTGCGGCCTGAACGGAACCGGTGACGGCTGAAACAAGAGCCCCACGGCGTTATGCTCCGCGCATCGCACCGTAGAGCGCTGCGTATGCACTCCACATCTGTTCTCTTGGATTCACCACGCGCACGGCAGCCTGCGATGCACGCAGAGTTTCACGCGCCGCCGAGTCGCGTTCCAAATCGAGGAACACGCCATTCGACGGCTGGCAATTTTGCGGCGCGACGGTCGCGACGATCGTTGGCGGTAAGATCGTTTATCGGAGGGAAAGAAATGAAGCATCTCATTCTCGCAGCGCTGGTTAGCACGCTATTTGGCTCTGCCGCGGCCGCCCAGAACACAAGCATCTACACGAGCACGCGGACCAGCGCGTGTCGAACGATCACTTCAAACCCCGACGAGGGCGGTTCGTATGAGGGAGAATGTCGCGGCACCGGCGGCTACAAAGTTCGCCTGATCGAAGGCGACATCCGTCAAACGCTCAACATCATCGCACCGGGCGGCAGGAAATTCGAGCTCAACTTTTGGGGATTTTACGGCGGGTTTTCGGCCATCGGCGAAAAGATCGAATGGCGAACAAAGCGCGGCGTCCCCGTCGCGTTGATCGCCCGCTTCAACGTCGCCAACCCTGACGATTCGACCGGGAGCACTTCGTACCTGATGGTCTCAAAGATAGGCCGTACAATGTCGTGCGTTACCGACATCGTCGCGCCGATGCCCAAACAAAACGAAGAAGCCCGCCGCCTCGCCGATGCCGCCGCCGCCAAACCC
Source organism: uncultured Chloracidobacterium sp. (assembly GCA_964608335.1). GTDB lineage: Bacteria > Acidobacteriota > Blastocatellia > Pyrinomonadales > Pyrinomonadaceae > OLB17. The sequence goes on along the minus strand of CAZSOE010000290.1, from coordinate 1,936 downwards.
TGCAAGAGCCCCAACTAGAGTGGTCCCTCGCCTAATACTGATTCTGTAGTGCGTTCGGGATCGGGATGTCGCCGCTCTGTCCCCACTGGATCACGACCAGTCCGGCTGTCGTTCTGTTGATCCACCACGTGCCGTCCGACGGGCGAAAGATGGCGATGTCGGCCTTTCCATCGCCGTCATAGTCGGCCGGGGCGGGTACATCTCCTATGGCACCAAACTGGAGCGACGTGTGAGCCGGAATGCCCGAGCTGTTCGCGATATACCAGCGGCCCTCGGCAGGTCGATAGACAGCAATGTCCGCCTTTTTGTCGCCATCGTAATCTGCAGGAACCAACCTGTCCGTCCCAAGGCCCCATTTATACGCAGCGACGCCGCCCGTCGATTTGCTGATATACCAGATCCCTTCGCTTGGCCGGAATACTGCTATGTCAAAGAAGCCGTCACCGTCGTAATCGCTGGCGACCGGCACATCACCGTTCTGGCCGAACTGAACAACCCTCAGATCTCCGTTGTACCATCGGATCCACCACCTCCCATCCGACGGGCGAAAGATCGTAGGCTGCGCCCGGCCCGGACCGAAATCGTTGAAATTGCCTGGTGTTACCACATCGGTGCCCAGACCCCATGAGTATTCCGCCACCGTCGAGGAGTAGCTGCGAAAGATCAGCCACCTCCCCTCGGACTTCCGGAAAACCGCGTGGTCCGTCGCGCCGTCACCGTCGTAATCGGCCGGCGCGATCAGGTCGGCGTCAGTTCCCCTCTGAAACCCCACGGGGCCGGCCTGCGAGCGATTCA
>CAZSOE010000290.1:0-1131 GCA_964608335.1 uncultured Chloracidobacterium sp. | reverse complement strand
CCAGACACCGTCGCTCGGACGGAAGACGGCTATGTCCGCTCTACCGTCCTGATCAAAGTCATTTGGGGTCTTCGGTCCTGGTAGGACCGCCGGCGCAATGGTTACATCGCGGATCTGCAGCGTGTACGGTCCAGAGTCTCCGTTCGAGGAGTCGACGAAGAGATGAAGCGGCACATTCAACGGCAGGGCGTTCATCCCGCCAAAACCGCCGGGGCCATCGGCGGGTATGGTAGCCGTCGGGGTTTGTCCGCCCCAGGCAGAGGACGTTAGACAGTTGTTTGGGACATTGTTCGTCGCACCGGGACACCGGTCGCCCGTTCGCCCGTTCAGGACGTAGATGTATGGAAACCTATTACTACCGACGGTAACCTGGATCCTCGGATCGGCACCCCGGGCGGTTATGGTAAACGAGTAAACGTGATCCGGACCGGGCGACTGAGAATAATAATAACCGAACGGATCGCACCGGCTGTTATTCACCGTGTCATTTGCTCCGACCGTCGTACCTGAATCTGAGTAAGGCGCAGCCGCAGTGTATGTGCCGGCCGGTATCGCCGTCCCGGGACAGTTGTCAGCCCCGGTGAATGCCGTGACGATGTCGAACTTGCCCCGCTGATGCGGTAGCCGATAGTTCGTCTGGCTGCGAAGGGTCGCGGGCTTGGTGCAGTTGTTGGTCCAGCCGATGCGACCAATCTTCCCAGTGTTAGAGACGGGCTCGGGCGTCACTTGGTCGGCTGGTCGAGCATCGGCGCTTCGTGTCGCGAAGGTCAGCGGCAAAATGCCGAAGATCGAATAATAGCCGACTCGCTTCTTCCACCGATCGATCAGCGAGATCAGGCGTTCACGGGTCACTTGTTCTCTTGCGGTTGCCATCGATTTATACCTCCGCGTAGGCCCGGTCAGTTCAGGTAGGCGGCCGGGATCGGCCTGTCGCCGTTCTGTCCCCATTGAATGACGACGAGTCCGGCCGTCGTCTGGTTGATCCACCAAGTCCCATCTGACGGACGGAAGACTGCGATGTCCGCACGGCCGTCACCATCATAATCCGCCGGAACCGGAATGTCGGTCGGCAGGCCAAATTGATAGCTCGGAAAGGTCGGGCTGCCGCTGTTCGCAACATACCACCGTCCT
>CAZSOE010000289.1:0-3569 GCA_964608335.1 uncultured Chloracidobacterium sp. | reverse complement strand
GCTGGCCAACGCGCCCGATCGGGTGCGTCGATCTGGAATGTTCGAGAAAGGCATCATAGGCCTTGGCCTCCATTCCGCCTCGTTTGTGGATGTTTGTGACGACGACGCCGGGATTGACCGCGTTGACACGGATGCCCTTCGGAGCAAGCTCAAGGGCCGAGCACCGCGTCAGCTGATCGACCGCAGCCTTTGAGACGCAATATGCGAGAACATTCGGAAAGGCTCGCGGGCCGGCAACGCTCGAAACATTGACGATATTGCCCTTGGTTTCGGCGAGGTGAGGCACGCACTTCTGCATCAGCAGGAACACCGAGCGCAAGTTGATGTGCATGAGCTTGTCCCAGTCGTCGAGCGTCGTATTCTCGATGGTCCCGTTCTGGATGATACCGGCCGAATTCACCAGCACGTCGATCTGCCCGTGATTGTGGATCGTTTCGGTGACTATTCGATCGAGCTGGGAGAGCTCTTTGAGGTCGGCGAGATGGGTTTTTATCATTCCCTTCTTGCTTTTGACGGCCTTGCTTGCGGCAGAAAGTTCCTTCGCCTTCCGGCCCACCCCGATCACCGTCGCTCCGCGAGACGCGAACGTGATCGCCGTCGCGCGGCCAATGCCGCTGCTCGCGCCGGTCACGATAACGACTTTGCCCTCCATAAGCCGATCTGGGTTAGCTGAATTGGACTCAAGCATAGCAATGAAATCTGAAATCCCGCAACCACGGCGCAAAAAACTGCCCAACACTTAAAGAGCGTCGGGCAGTGAGCGCCTGCATCAGGTGCAAACTACATCTGCCCCTCGTCGGCCGACGGGCCGTAGATCGACGGCACGGCGATGTCATTCAGCCGCAGGTAGACCGAGAGTTGGCCGCGGTGGTGGATGATGTGATTCATCACGAAGGTTCGCATCACGGCGATCTTGGGCATCGTGAAATAGACCTGTTCGCCGTTCCGCATCGTCCAGTCGGTCATGAACGTCTCGTCCGAGGTGTCGCTCAGAGCCGCTTTTGCCTTTGCGAGATTCTCGTCAAAGAATTTCACCAGTTCGTCGGTCGACTTCGGCTCAAAGGGCTTCCAATCGCCTTCGGCAAAATCCAGAACATCCTGTTTCACGGTGTTCTCAGTCCAGCCGAACATCTCGGCGACGTGGGTCGCAAGGCGACTGAACGTCATTGATTTTTCGTGCGGCTTCCAGTCGAATTTATCGGCCGGCACGCGTTCGAGACACGTGCGCGCGGTCGCCGCCTCCTGCTCTAACTCCGCCAAAAACGCCGTCGCAATGCTATTGGAACTTGTCCCTGCACTTGAACTCATATTAGTAACTCCTTTGCTGTATTTTTGAAAAGCGAAGGAATGATATCACAGTCGTTGCACTAATGCAACATGCAACGAACAATGTTTCACTATTCGATCTGCCGACGCTAAGTGCTGTGTTTACAATATTTGGAGCGGCGAGCTCAAAACTCTCGAAGCAGGTGCTTAGCTATGACCAGCCGCTGGATCTCGCTGGTGCCTTCACCGATCGTGCACAGCTTCGAATCGCGCCAGTACTTCTCGGCAGGGTAATCTTTCGTATAGCCGTAACCGCCGTGGATCTGGACGGACTCCTCGGCGACGCGGACAGCCGTCTCGGACGCGTAGAGTTTTGCCATAGCCGACTTCTGGGTCACGGGCTTGCCCGCGTCCTTTGTCGCAGCGGCCTGCCGCGTTAACAGCCGCGCGCACTCTATTTGAGTTGCCATGTCAGCGAGCTTGAACTGAATCGCCTGGAATTCGGCTATCGGCTTGCCGAACTGCTGCCTTTCCTTGGCATACTTCACAGCCGCCTCGTAAGCGCCTTGAGCGATACCGACCGAAAGGGCCGCGATCGAGATCCGTCCGCCGTCGAGGACCTGCATCGCCTGAACAAACCCTTCCCCTTCGCCGCCAAGCATGTTCTCTTCCGGGACGTAACAATCTTCAAATACGACCGATGCCGTCTCAGACGCCCGCATCCCGACCTTGTTCTCCTTCTTGTCGCTGCGGAAGCCTTCCATCGATTTGTCGAAGATAAAGGCCGAGATCCCGTGATTCCCCTTTTGCTTGTCGGTGACGGCGACGGCGACCAGCGTATTACATGCGATGGCATGAGTGATGAAATTCTTTGAGCCGTTCACCTTCCAGCCGCCGTTCGAGCGCACGGCGGTTGTCCGCGTGCCCGATGCGTCCGAACCGGCTTGCGATTCGGTAAGGCCCCAGGCACCGAACGATTCACCGCTCGCCAGCGGGACGAGATACTTCTGTTTCTGTTCTTCGTTTCCGAAAGAATATATGTGATTCGAACACAGCGAATTGTGGGCAGCGACCGAGAGGCCGACCGACCCGCATACGCGACCGAGTTCCTCGATGATCGTCGCGTACTCGACGTAGCCCATACCCGCGCCGCCATACTCTTCAGGAAACAGGACGCCCATTAATCCAAGCTCGGCGAGCTTTGGCCGCAGCTCCTCGGGAAAGTGCTGCGACTCGTCCCATTCCAGCACATGCGGCTTTATTTCGCTTTCGGCGAATTCCCGGATGCTGTATTTGATCTGTTGTTGTTCTTCTGAGAGTTCGAAGTCCATATAACCAGAAGTTATATTAACATAACGAATACTTTCAGGCAAGTTTTTCTGCTAGTTTGGTCTCATGGCGAGCGAAGGGCGAATATTAACGACCGCTGACGATATCCAGCAACTCCTCAACGGAACCAGCCGGATCGCCGTCCTCGGCATTAAGCCAGAGTCACGTGCCGACCAGCCCGCCCACTACGTTCCGAAATATATGGCCATGCAAGGCTACGAGATCGTTCCCGTCCCGGTCTATTACCCTGCGGTCACCGAGATACTCGGCCTCGAGGTGTACCGCGACCTGCGCGACATTCCAGGCGAGATCGACATGGTAAATGTCTTTCGCCGAAGCCAGGACATCCTCAAACACACAGAGGAGATCATCGCGAAACGGCCGCGGTCGGTTTGGTTTCAGCTTGGAATAAGGAATGATGAGGTCGCCAAGGAATTGATCCGTGCGGGCATCGACGTGGTCCAGGACCTCTGTATCATGGTCGAGCACCGCGCTTTGATCCGGTAGTCTTTCTCGCAGGCTTCGGTCGCAGGAGCGATTCCACTTCATCCCGCGTCAGCTCCCGGCTTTGACCGGGACGAAGTCGCGGGTCCTCGATACTGCCGATCATTGTTCTCCTCAGCTTCACGACCGAATGGCCGATGGCGTCGAACATCCGGCGTATCTGCTGATTGTGCCCCTGATAGAGGGTTACTTCGTACCAGCCATTTCGGTCGGTCGGCTTCAATTCGCGGATCTCCGCCGGTGCTGTGCGAAACCCGTCGTCGAGCGTAATACCGCGCCGCAGTTTGTTGATGGCGTTGGCGTTCGGAAGCCCCTTGACCTTCACCTCGTAAAGCTTTGGTATAGTTCGAGATGCGGCGACGCGATTCGTGAACTCGCCGTCGTTGGTCAGGATGATCAGCCCCTCGGAGTTGAAGTCGAGCCGGCCGACAGGATGCAGTTTCCCCTTGCCTTTGACCAGATCGACGACC
>CAZSOE010000288.1:0-3569 GCA_964608335.1 uncultured Chloracidobacterium sp. | reverse complement strand
GAGCCATCGGCGGCGACGAGGCCGTCCTTCGCCGAGATGTTCTCAATGCGAACCGTGAAAGTAACCTTGTTATGCTTCGCGACCGCAAAGCCGAGCGTGTTCGACTGCAGGGCGAGGAGAGCGACAAAGACCAGCGCCATCGCCGCGATAGATCGTGTTTTTGACATAAATAGATATCTCCGTAATTGATCTCGGATCCGTGGCCGGCCAAGGGACGGGCCGCGTTTCAGTGCGTAAATCCCACGACGCACAACGCGTATTCCACGGGCCAAAGGGAATAATCCAAATGCCGCGCGGAATAGCATTACGTCGCGGCGGGATAGGGTTATTTGTCTGCCGCCGCCAACGTCCGATGAGTATTCATCTTGTTGAACGCCGCGCGTCTCAGCCGGCTGCGATAACCGCACTAGCCGATGAGATCGGTCGCGCGATCGGCGTGATACGGTCTTTGAGCGACGACGTTTATCGCTCGGGCCCGGACGGAAGGCGGGGAGTGGGCGAACAATTTCGTCACAATCTGGACTTTGTGACCTGCCTGCTGAACGGCCTCGAGCTCGGCCGGATCAATTACACCGACCGTGAACGCGATGCTCTGGTCGAAACAGACCGCGGCCACGCGATCGAGAGGTTCGCGAACGTCTCCACTCGGCTTCAGGCCGTCGCCCCGCGGATCCTCGCGCGAAGTGTTCTGGTTCGTTCGGAGATCGATCTCTCGGTATGGCTGCCGTCGAGCATTGGGCGCGAGATCGAGTTCGTCCACAGCCATACTGTGCATCACCATGCGTTGATCGCGGAGAAGCTCGCTGCATCAGGGGTCGAGACCGGTCGGGACTTCGGCGTGGCCCCGTCAACACTGAAATACTGGAACGCTGCTGCTTAAGGACCGGAGAAATAATTGAGGAGAAATAGAATGTCTTCAACAACAAACATCATTGGCTGGATATGTCGCGTCGCCGTCGCCGTTATCCTTTTTCAAACCCTTTTCTTTAAGTTCACAGGCGCCGAAGAGTCGAAATACATCTTCTCGACCCTGATGGGTCCGGAACTGGAAGCTTATGGCCGGATCGGGTCCGGCATCGTCGAATTGTTCGCGGTCATTCTGCTTCTCGTTCCTCGGACTGCGTGGCTCGGGGCAGTGCTCGCATTGGGCACGATCTCGGGGGCGATAATGAGCCATCTGACAAAGCTCGGCATCGAGGTCCAGGGCGACGGAGGTCTGCTCTTTGCACTCGCGTTGACCGTCTTTGTTCTCAGCGGCGTTGTCCTTCTGATATATCGCCGCGACCTTCCAGTCATCGGCCGCGTATTGTCGAATGCCTGATGTTGCGTCATACATCGTGAGCAACCTGTCCGAACTCTCCCCGCTTGGCATGTTTGTGCTCTTGTTCTTCGGAACGTTCATAAGCGAAGACGCGGCATGCCTCGCTGCCGGTGCCGCCGTCGCAAGCGGGGCAACGAGCTTTCAACTGGCTGTGGCCGGATGTCTGCTCGGCATCTTCGCCGGCGACATGCTTCTTTTCGGAGCCGGCCGCTTTGCCGGAGACCGCATATTCACAAACACGATGGTCCGGCGGTTTGTTTCCGATGGATCGATCAGGAAGGCGACGTACTGGCTCGCCCGCAATGGCGTTCTCGCTATCTTTGTGTCGCGATTCGTCACGGGCATGCGGCTTCCGACCTATCTGGCGATCGGAGCGCTCAGGACCGACGCGCGAAAGTTCACATTCTACTTTCTGATCGCGGCGGCGGTGTGGACACCGCTCGTGATCGGAGGAACGGCGTTTTCGCAATATGCGTTCTTCAACGGCAACACGCTGCTCGCCGTCATCGCCATCTTTCTTCTGATGCGGCTAGCGAGCCGGTATGCCCCGCTTAGAAACCGCCGGTTGCTTCGGGGCAGGATCGGGCGCATTGTCAATTGGGAATTCTGGCCGGTCTGGGTCTTTTATGCGCCGGTCGTTGTTTACATCCTTTTCCTCGGGCTGCGACACCGAGGCTTGACTGCCTTCACCGCCGCCAACCCCGCGATACCGGCAGGCGGCTTTGTCGGCGAGTCAAAGAACGAGATCTATAAACTGATCGGGAACGCTGCAGGGGAAACGCTGCCCGCGTACCGGCTGATACCCGGCGAAGCCGCGGCGGCCGAACGCCTCGCGGTTGCCTGGCGGTTTATCGACGAACTCGACCTGGAATTTCCGCTCGTAATCAAACCCGACGCAGGTGAACGCGGTAAAGGAGTTCGCATCGTTAATTCGATCGACGAGTTGAGCGACGCGATCCTGGGCGCCGCCGGCGACCTGATCCTCCAGCAGCACGTAGGACGCGTCGAGGCGAGCGTCTTCTACTATCGGTACCCCGGCGAGCCGAGCGGAAGAATATTCTCGATCACAGAGAAGCGATTTCCCGCCGTAACCGGCGACGGGCGCTCGACGGTCGAGGAACTCGTCCTGAATGACCGCCGCGCCGTGTGCCTCGCAGAGAAGTATTTTGCAGAAAATGAACGCGATCTGGCCTGCGTCCTCGCCGCCGGCGAAAGACACGCCCTCATTCAAGTCGGAACCCATTCGCGCGGAGCGATCTTTGTTGACGGTGAACGGCTTCGCAGCGAACGGCTTCAAAGCCGGATAGATGAGGTCAGCCGATCGATTGAAGGGTTCTATTTTGGCCGTTACGATCTTCGCGCCGCGTCCTTTGCCGAGCTGCGCGACGGCAGATTCACAATCGTTGAGCTGAACGGCGTAACGAGCGAATCGACCAATATCTACGATCCGCGGTACAGCCTGATCGACGCGTCCAGGATATTGTTTGAACAGTGGAGGATCGCCTTCGAGATCGGGAAGATGAACATCGAGCGTGGCGCGAGGGCGGTGACCGTCCGCGAACTCGCCCGGATGATATTTAAGCAGAAGGCCCTCAGCGACGACCCTTTCTATGTGCGTCCTCTTCATCGCCTATCGTAACCATCCGCGATACCCGTTGATCGTGCTCGCCAACCGCGACGAGTTTTACGATCGTCCGACCGCACCCGCCACCCGCTGGGCCGATCATCCACAGGTGCTGGCCGGCCGCGACCTGGCCGCCGGCGGAACGTGGCTCGGCATAACGACGGCCGGAAAGTTCGCTGCCGTGACCAATTATCGAGATCCTTACGGGGCGAAAGGGAGAATATCGCGCGGCAGGCTGGTCGCCGATTTCCTGATCGGGGACGCTTCGGCCGATCGTTACATCAACGCGGTTGCTCATAACGCGAATGACTATTCGGGTTTTAACCTGCTGGTCATGGACGCGCGGGGGCTGTACTACTTCTCGAACGTGAGCGGGAGCGTGAGAAAGTTGGGGGCCGGTATCTACGGCCTGAGCAATCATTTGCTCAACACGCCGTGGCCCAAAGTCTCGACCGGGATCGCCGCATTCCGTCAACTGATCGGATCCGCCGACTTTTCAAAGGAAACGGCTTTTGAGTTGCTGAGCAACGAAGCCCTTGCGGCCGAAGATGAACTGCCCGACACCGGGATCGGCGTCGAACGCGAGCGCATGCTTTCGCCGATATTTATCCGCAGCGATACATA
>CAZSOE010000287.1:0-3578 GCA_964608335.1 uncultured Chloracidobacterium sp. | reverse complement strand
TTCGACGTGAGCATCGCCGGGATCGCTCCGAAGATCGAGTAATAAGCCACTCTCCGCCGCCAGCGCCCAAGGGCGTCGGTCAGAACCGCATGACGTGAAGGCGACGAACCGCCCCCGAGAATTGCGTCCTCAACATCTGTTCTCATATGTCACCTCGCATTCGCAGGCCGTCCCGCATCTAATTTCCAAATGCACTCTGCACCGGCTTGTCCCCGAACTGGCCCCACTCAATGACGACGAGACCGGCCACGGAACGGTTGATCCACCACGTGCCGTCGGATGGGCGGAAGATCGCGATGTCCGCGCGGCCGTCTCCATCGTAATCGGCAGGAACCGGTATATCGTTTGCCGTTCCGAATTGCAGCGCCGTGTGCGACGGGTTGCCGCCGCTGTTCAGGATGTACCAGGTCCCTTCCGACGGGCGATAGACAGCGACGTCCGTCCTGCCGTCGCCGTCGTAGTCAGCGGGAACAACTTTGTCGGTACTCACTCCCCACTGATAGCCGACGATGACCCGTGTCCACGAACGGCGGATATACCATTCGCCGGTTGATGGGCGAAAGACCGCGATATCCGGATTCTGGTCGCCGTCATAGTCGCCGACAAGCGGATGATCGCCGCTCTCGCCAAACTGATAGTTGATCGTGCTAGGCGAGCTGAACGAGCCGTTTATCCACCAATTGCCGTCCGACGGGCGAAAGATGGCGACTCGGCCGTCAAGCGGGACCGGTATATCGGTCTCTTCGCCCCAGACACTTGTCCAGTAGGTTCCTGTCGAGCTGTTGAGGATGTACCAGCGGCCTTCTGACGGGCGATAGATGGCAATATCCGTCTTCGAATCGCGGTCATAATCATCCGGAACGATCTTGTCGGTCGCATTTCCCCACGTATATCCCGATACGCCCAACTGTGACCTGTTGAGATACCACTCGCCGGTTGACGGGCGGAAGACGGAAAGATCAGCCCATCCGTCCGCGTCATAGTCATAGTCGCGAATCACCCTCAAAGGAGCGTCGCCAACGTACCGGGCCACGGCGAAATCAGATCTCTCGCCGCGATAAGCCGAACCTGCGGCGACGATGTTGCCGTCACCCCCGATCCCGGCGGCAAAAGCGGTATCGTCGGCGCCGAAGAAATCGGTCGCCTGTTTGCCGTCGGTGTCGAACGTCGTATCGAGCGAACCGTTCGGGCTGTACCGGACAACGGTGAAGTCTTTGCCGGCCGAATCCCCGAAGCTTACGCCGACGGCGACGATCCTGCCGTTTCGCTGGACCCTGACCGCATTTGCCTCACTGCGTCCGCCGAATGAAGTGATAACCTTCCCGTCACCGTCAAACGACGCATCGAGCGAACCGTTGGTGTGATAGCGGGCGAGAGCAAACTCGGAAAGCGTGCCCGAGTTGTTTCGGGTATAGCCGGCGGCGACGATCTGTCCATGTAGTTGGAGCGTGACGGAGTTGATCTGCGAACTATGATCGAAACGGGTAACGGCGATGCCGTCGCCGTCAAACGACGTATCGAGCGAACCGTTCAGCAGGAAACGCCCCAGGGCGAAATTATCGCCGAAGGGCGCGACAGCGTGCGGAGCATTGCCGGCGACGATTATCTTACCGTCCGGTTGGAGGGCGATAGCCTTGGCGTTTTGAATTGCGGGGAGAATTACGATGCCGCCCGTGCCGAACGATGCGTCGAGCGCGCCCGTATGGGTGTACCGCACCAGGACCAGGGCCGCCCCGCCGCCCACGCTCGTTTGCCCGGCAACGACGATCTTCCAGTCGCCCTGGATCGCGACCGCCGTTGCCGTCTCATTTCCCCCAAGATCGGTCGTCACCTTGCCGCCCTGACCAAAGTACAGGCCGCACGCTGCCGGGTTTGTGCAGATCGTGAGATCGTCACGATAGCAAACAACCGCGATGTCGTTGTTTGAACCGTTATTGCTATAACCGGCGGCGGCAAGGCACGGAGCACCGGAAGCAACGGCGTTCGCTCGCTCGTGTGAACTGCCGATCGGCGTGATCTTTTTCAGACTATTGCCAAACCGATCTACCCGGGCAATGGCAAAATCGTCGTTCGTGCCGTCGCTGGTGTAACCTGCAAGATAAGCTGTCCCGTTTCCACCGACGAAGACTGCGTTGGCAGCCGCGGAAACCTCGACAACCGCGGTCGTTAACTTACCGTCGCCACCAAAAGCGGTATCGAGCGAGCCGTTAAGGTTGTATCGCGACAGCGCGAAGTCACCTTGCGAGCCGTCGTTTGTGGAACCGGCGGCAACGATCCTGCCGTTCGCTTGAATCGCAACGTCGCCCGCATATTCCCTTCCCTCAAAATTGGTCGTCACTTTACCATCACCGTCGAACGAAGTATCGAGCGACCCGTCGGCATTCAATCGCACCAAGGCAAAATCATCCATGTCGACGCCGTAAGCGCCGCCGGAAACTATGAGCTTGCCGTCCGGCTGAAGGAAAGCTGAGCTTGGAAAAAAATAACCGGCTGCGGGCGTGGAGACCCTCCCGTCGCCGTCAAACGACGTGTCGAGCGACCCGTCCGCGTTGTAGCGTGCAGCGGCAAAGGGGCCGAAGCCGTTGTCGCCCGGGGCGTAACCGGCGGCAATGATCTTGCCATCTGCTTGCAGAACGACAGCGGCGGCACTTGCATTAGTTCCGTCGAAGGATGTGTTCTGGAACTGGTTGCCGAAATCTGTGGCCGCAAGGCCGCCCGTCCCGAACGCAGCGTCGAGTGAACCGTCCGCGTTGTAACGGGCGATCTTAAAATCACCCGCCGCGGCGACAAGCTTTCCGTCCGTTTGAACGGCAATTTCTGAGATCGACCCGTATCCGGTCGTAACGACCTTACCGCCCGTGCCGAATGATTGGTCGAGAGAACCGTCCACGTTGTATCGCACGAGAGCGGCTCCGTTCCCACCACTTCCCGCGGCGATAATTTTACCGTCGGCCTGGATCGCGACCGCGCTCGCACCAGCGCCACCATCGCCAAAGTCGGTGAACGCTTTGCCATCCCCGTCGAACGATGTATCGAGCGAGCCGTCCGGGTTGTAGCGAAATAACGCGAGATCAGAGTCACCGCCGAAAAGCCCGCTGCCTCCGGCCGCCACGATCTTGCCGTCCGACTGAACCGCGACGGCGCCGGCGCCTTCGCTGCTGCTGAAACCCGTCGTCCATTTTCCGTCGAGGCTGCCAGGCAAAACCGGCCCAGCGACGATGTTCGGCACATCGTTCTTAGGCTCGGGAAGCCCCATAAACTTAAAGGGCGACAAGAGCATTTCGGACTTAAGCGGTAGTGGAACTGTATTCTCAGCTTGCTGAGATCTGACGAGCCTCTCGGACGCCGCCAGCGAAACGATCGTTAGCATCGCACCGACGGCCGGATAGAAGAAGCGTTTCCTTTGGCCGAAAGCGATAGACGCTAAGCGAGCGATGCGGTCCGAAAAACTCTTTGACCGGGCAATTCCTGTACGTGCGGTTGGTGATCTCATAGCTCGTCTCGCCACTTCCTTGGTCAGCTATGCCGCCCGGGCGAAAAATCTTGCGTTTTTGCCCGGGCGGCATTAGAATCCAACC
>CAZSOE010000286.1:0-3579 GCA_964608335.1 uncultured Chloracidobacterium sp. | reverse complement strand
AAGAGGGCGAACGCTACTTTGCGCTGATCAAGGTCGAGGCGATCAACTTCGAGGCACCCGAACAGTCGCGCGAAAAAGTCTTCTTCGACAATCTGACGCCCTTGTATCCGGACGAGCAGTTGACGATGGAGACATCGACCGACAACGTTTCGGCGCGCGTCATTGACCTTGTTACTCCTATCGGTAAAGGTCAGCGTGCCGTCATTGTGGCTCCGCCGCGGACCGGTAAAACGATGCTTCTGCAGACGATCGCGAATTCGGTGACCGAAAATCACCCAGAGGTCGCCCTGATCGTTCTACTCATCGACGAACGTCCCGAGGAAGTTACGGACATGCAGCGCACGGTCAAGGGCGAAGTGATCAGCTCGACATTCGACGAGCCGCCGACTCGTCACGTCCAGGTCGCCGATATGGTGATCGAAAAAGCAAAACGCCTGGTCGAGCATCAACGCGACGTGGTCATTTTGCTCGATTCGATAACGCGCCTTGCTCGTGCACACAACGCCGTTGTGCCGCCATCGGGTAAGATCTTGTCGGGTGGCATCGACTCCAATGCCCTCCAGCGTCCGAAACGTTTCTTCGGAGCGGCCCGCAACATCGAGGAAGGCGGCAGTCTGACGATCATTGCAACCGCACTGATCGATACAGGTTCGCGTATGGATGACGTGATCTTTGAGGAATTCAAGGGAACCGGCAATTCGGAGATCTATCTCGACCGTAAGCTTTCGGACAAACGTCTCTATCCGGCTATCGACCTGCAGCGTTCAGGAACGCGAAAAGAGGAACTTCTCATAGACAAGGAAAACCTCAACCGCATCTGGGTCATGCGCCGCGTGCTGAACCCGCTTTCGCCCGTCGAGCAAATGGAGGTCGTGCTCGAACGCCTCGGCAAGACGAAAACGAATGCGGAGTTCCTGGCGTCCATGCAAAGCTAAACTGAATAGGTCGAACTGATGAAAAAAGAGGCTGTCCATCCGGACAGCCTCATTCTTTTGGAATTGAATGTCTTAGTTGACCGGCGGCGGGGTCGCACCCGGGGGCACGATCCAGATCTCGAAGGTCGTTTTAAGCCTGCTGCTTCCCTTCACTATTGAGATCCGCCTCGGGTCGAATCGCCTGTCCTTCACCATATAGTCAAGTGCACGTTTCGAGACACGATCATACGTGTTCCGCGTCATGCTAAGCCGGTCCGGGCCCGGGTAGATAATGATATAGAGCTGTGCGTCCGGCGTATTCTGGGCCTGAATGACGCAGTTGTCCAGACGGACCTTGTCATCATCCGGCGCCTTTGATTCGAACTCGTCACAGCGGAACGGACGCGGAGGCTCTTCCTTCGGTATCCGATTGACGATCGTCGGGACTGAGATCAACTGCTTACAGCGGTTGTCATAAACGTCGTCATTAACATCGAGCTCGGCGTTGATGGTTTGTCCTCCGACGCCGGTCGAATCGACCGTGATCGTAGGCGTGCCAAGGCCACTCGTCACCCGGGCAGCACCCGGCGTCACGCGCCACTGATAACGCAGCGGAATCGGAGCCGTGCCCGCGTTGATCGCCGCGAACGTTACGAGGTCGCCCTCGGTTATGCGCTCGGGACCCTCGAGATGGAACCTGTACGGGCAGGCACGGGTCACCGTCTCCTGAACTATCTTGAGGCAAATGCAGTGTTTCCGATCACGCCTTATCTCGACCTCACGGGTGAACACCGCACCGTTCGGACCGATGACCTCCACGAGGTGGACGCCCGGGTCAAGGTAGAACTCGGCCGCCGTGCCAACCCCACTCATACCGGCATCCCGACCGTCGATCCTGACCGGGAGCGATGTCGGCGACGTCAGTACGGTAAGCGTTCCGGTATTCTTCGGCCGCTTCTTATCATCGGGCGTCGTATTGGCCATAGCGACCGCAGCCCCGAGGGTCAAGGCCAACATGACCGCGGTCGCAAGGTTGAGTCTGATCTTTCGCATTGCAATTTCCCCTTTGTTTCGGGAGCGTTGGCACATCCACCGCTCATCAGGAACCTATGCGATGCCATCGGATTGGGTCGATGGTCATCGCATCACGGTCCTCTTTAATCCTCATTCTCATCTTCACGACGCTTTCTGCCGAGTCGTCGGCGTGCTGCGAGACCGATCGATGCCAGGCCGGTGCCGAAAAGCAGCAGCGTCATCGGTTCGGGAACGGGCTCCGGCGGAGGCGTCGGCGTCGGCGTCATCGGCGGCGTCTTTGTCGGCGTCGGCGTGATCGTCGTTGTCGGCGTCGGTGTTGGCGTCTGTGTGATCGGGATCGTCTGTGTCGGCGTCGGAGTATCTTTCCGTCGCTTGATTATGATGAACGCGATCGGAATAGCCGCGAGGCCGAGAAGCGCCCATTTCGGGAAGCCGCGTCGTTTTTCGATGTCATCCTCACAGTCGCAGGGCGAGTCCTCGATTATTTCCGTTTTCGTATCAGTAATGACGCGATCGTCCTGAGGCACGGTCTCCTTGGCCGGCTTCTTCTTTTCGTCATCATCGTCGGTGAGCGATGCCGTATAGCTTCCCGCAACGACTATCCTGGAAAAGGTTGCGGTCTCGGCCTTGCCCGGTCGCGCATTCAGGATCTGAATGACCTGATCGAAGCGCACCGGGGCCGCATCGACACGCGAGAAGGTTGCAAGGACCGATGCTACGCAAACGGCCGCTAGGGCTGCTCTGATATTGATGTTCTTCATGTCCCTGTACCCGACTAATAAATATCACGCGCAAAGACACTTAGGGCTTTACACACGATCGGCACTCGAGTTTCAGGGGGACCTTACTGGGCTGTGCGAAGAATATAGCAAAAACTGGCCGAAAATGCATCCTCTTTTGCCAACTCTTCCCTGGATCCACCTGATAACGTCAAAAACCTCGTAATTTCAGGGGAAAAAGAGGAGTAATAGCCGCCGTCTTCCACAAAATGCGGCCATCATCGGGGCGTTCGCGGGATTCAGGAAAATGGGCCGAGCACCGGGCAAAACCGGGTATTCGGCCCGCAGGTTAAGTGTTGTTCAAAACGCGGCTTGGACTACTCCTGGTCCGCGGCTTTAGCCTTTTCTTCGTTGATGATCGCCTTGCGTGAGAGCTTTATCTTATTGCCCTCGCGGCCGATACATTTTACGAGTATCTGCTGGCCTTCCTTGAGTTCGTCGCGGACATCCTTGACACGCCGGTCCGAGATCTCGGAGATATGTAGGAGGCCGTCGAGGCCGGGCATGATCTCGACGAAAGCCCCGAAGTCGACGATCCTGGAAACGGTGCCAAGATAGGTCTCGCCAACTTCGGCCTCCGCAGTAAGCGCCTTGATCCTCGCGATCGCCGCCTGAGCGGCCTCGCCGTCGGCGGTCGCGATGGTCACGGTTCCGTCGTCCTCGACGTCGATCTTTGCGCCCGTCTCCTCGGTCAACGCTCGAATGACGGAGCCGCCTTTGCCGATGACATCGCGGATCTTTTCAGGATTGATCTTGATCGTGATGATCCTCGGGGCGAACGGCGAGATATCCTCACGCGGCGACTCGATCGCCTCGGCCATTTTGCCCAGAATGTGAAGCCTGCCTTTCTT
>CAZSOE010000285.1:0-3593 GCA_964608335.1 uncultured Chloracidobacterium sp. | reverse complement strand
TCGGCGCCCGACCCCAACGTCGAACCGGCTGTACCGTCAGGGACATCCGACCTGGATAAACCGTCGAGCGGTCAACCACTCCCGACGCCGGCGGGCAACGGTTGGCCCCAGGCGGAACCGCGTGTTGAAGCCCTCGATAAACAAACCCTGCGGGTCACATTGGAGATCCCCGACCTCGATTTCCCGCGCCTGGTCGCGCACCCGATGTTTCGACCTGTACCACACGATATTGCGAAGCTAGAAGGTCCTGATCTCAATAGCTCCGTCGTAACCAACGGCGCGTTTCGCGTGTCAGCGATCGACGACGACGGCGTAACGCTCGAGCCATCGGAAACCTATTGGGACAAGAGTTCCGTGTCGCTCGAGCGCGTCAGGTTTCGCGCGGTCGTGAACTCCGAGTCCGCTCTCGACGCTTATCGCAAAGGCGAGGTCGACATTGTCACAAACGCCGCGTTCACATCAGCTGCGCTGAAACTATTATCGCCGTATGAGGACTTCCGGCGGACGACGCACAGCGCGGTCAACCTGTACGAGGTAAATGTCGCGCAAAAACCGTTTGACGATCGTCGGGTTCGTGAAGCTCTCGCGATCGCGATCGACCGCGAACGACTTGCGCACGCGGATCTGGGCGGCACGACAGTACCCGCTCCGGGCCTTTTGCCTCTGAACCGGTCGCGGAGCGTGTCGCTCTCGTACGACGTCCCACGTGCAAAGGAACTCCTGGCTAATGCGGGTTATCCGGACGGAACGGGTTTTCCTCCGGTCAGGCTGGTCGTAAATCGGAACGACGTTCAGCAGCGCCTGGCCCGATCGGTCGCGCGGATGTGGAAGTCGAACCTCGGTATTGAGACATCGGTCATAGTGCGCGAACTTGCCGAAATGGACGAGGTCCGGGCTGCGGGTGACTACGATCTGATACGCCGGGGCGTTGTTCTCGGGGCAAACGACGAGCTGATCGCGCTGCTCACGATCTTCGGCGACGTCGGCGGGGCCGGCGAAGCTGATGCGCCGAAAGAACCCGCGGGACCCGCGGATGCCTCGAGTCACGAGACTGGCGAGGACGCGACCGAGAAGCGGAACCTGTCCAGCGAGGAACAGGCTCTGCACGAATTCAGGGCGATCCCGCTTTACTTCCCGCTTTCTTACGCGCTCGTAAAGCCATATGTTGACGGCTTCGAGCTGAACGCGCTCGACTCGCCATCACTAAAGGACGTCAGGATCAACAGCGATTGGCCTCAGAAAAAAGGCCGGTGATCTTACGGTTCGCAGGTTACCCGCCGGTGTAGCTCTTAGCCGCAATGACCTCCGGGCTATTGGCGTCGGCATCGCTCCACTCGGCAAGGAACCGCACGTAATTCTCGCGTGCTTCCGCGATCATACCCTTCGCCCGATATGCCTCGCCGATGTAGAAACGGGCGCGAGGATAGTTCGGCGAAAGCAGCAGAACCCGCTCAAATTCTGCGATCGCCTCGTCATATCGACCGAGCTCTAAATAGGCCAGGCCGAGGCAATCCTCAAAATCCTCAACATTCCAGGTCGGCGGGCTGTGGCCCAGAGCTTGCCGAAAATGATCGAGCGCCCGTTCGCTATCTCCGGCGTACAGCGCCGCGACTCCCTTAAAATGCAAAAGGAATCTCTGGCTTTGTCGCGAACCGCGTCCGTCGAGATTCCACTTCACGGGTGCGTCACGCTCGATCTGTTTTACTCGAGGCATATCCTTTCTTGCGACGGCGAGGCTAAGTGCTCTCCACTGGCCCGAGGCCGCGCCCAATGCGATCGCCTGGGCGAAGGCCCGGTCTGCCCGATCCAGCTCCCCTAGCTGAAGATAGATATAGCTCTGCAGATCATACGCCCGCGCCTTTTCACCTGCGGACTCAACGATCGAAACGTAGCGGCCGATGGCTTCAAGCGCCGCTTTGTATCGACCGAGCCGAGCGTAGCAATGAGCGAGGTGAATGACAGCGACGTCGAAACGAGGGTTGATCTCGACCGCACGGTCATAATTCTCCTTCGCGCGCTCGTAGTCGCCTGCCCACTGGAAAGTCAGCCCCAAACTGTCGTAGGCATTCGGCTCGTTCGGGGCCAGGGCCACATAGCGCTGATGGGCTGCTATAGCCTCGCTGTGTTTCCCCATTCCGGATAGCACCGAGCCCAGAGTATTAAATAGGTTCTTCGATTCGGGATCGACGGCAATGCCCCGTCGCAGGACCTCGATGGCCTCGTCCATCTGCTCCTCGCCCGCGAGAAGTCGGCCGAGTCGCCAATAACCCTCGGTTTCAAGTGGCTGTTGGCGGACGATCTCGCGATAGGCTTGAATAGCGGCCGGGAAGTCGCGATTGGCGATAGCGTACCAGGCAGCGATATTCCGCCGGTCGCGTTCAGTGATCTTCGACGATAGGCGAAAGGCACGTTCAAGATGAGGCTTGCCATCGTCCGGGGCTCCCCACGTGACGGCATAAGCGTATCCGATCCGGGCGTGGGCCATGGCAAATTCGGGGTCTAAAGCTGTTGCCTTTTCGAGAAGGGCGATCGCTTCCCTATTCTCCAGGGCATTCGCCTTGGCGACGCCGAGCGAATACAGACGGTACGCTTCGAGGTTGTTTGTCATCGCTGTCGCAATGCTTTGGTCCGCCGCCGGTTCACCCGCATTGAGGTGCCGGGCGAGCCGGAGCGACAAGATATCGACCTGCGAGAGGATGTCGTCAAGGCGTTCGACGGTCAAGCTTTCCGCCGCACGCAACGACGCAGTCGATGCGTCCTGTACCTGCACGTCGATACGCACCTTCTCGCCCACGCGAGCGAAGCTGCCGGAAACGATGATCTCGGCGCCGCTTTTATTGGCGAGGTCCATTGCAGCGTCCAGGCCGATGGGCGTGCCGCCCGGATAGTAGCCGGCGCGTTCGAGGAGCGCCGTTAGCTGTTGACGACTGAGGACGGTGAGTTTTTCCGAGCGGGAGAGGTTGGTGATCAGCATATCGGACAACCCCTCGCCCAGCCATTCCAAATCTTTGTCACCGGATGCGTTGTGAAAAAACATCACAGCGATCGTCTGGCGCCCATCGATCCGCGGAAGGCGAATGTCGGTACGTGGTGCGGTCCGCAGAAAACCAAAGTATAAGATCGAAGCAACGATACCAACCGCAACGGTCACAGCCGCGATAAGTGCCGGTCGCCGGCTGGGTCGCTTCCCACGCAAGGATAATGCAGACGGGCGAGCGTCGGTGACGACGACGCCGTCAGCCTCCTCTTCGATCTCGAACTCGAGGCGAGTGATCTCTTCGGTATAGGCGGCGCCGTACCCATTCGCATCGACCGGGCCGATGAATCGATAGCCCGACCTCGGCACCGTCTTAATAAAGCGGGGACTGTGCGGGTCGTCGCCGAGAGCACGCCGCACTTCCTTGATGCACTGGACCAACACATCGTCGGTGACGGCGGTATCGCTCCAAAGCGCCTCAAAAAGCTCTTCCTTGGAAACCAGGCTGTCGCGGTGCTCAAGCAGGTATACCAGCACCTGGAAACTCTTGCGGCGAAGATGAAGCTCCTCGCCATCGCGGCTGACGCAGCCCCGCGCGAGGTCGATCTCGAGACCT
>CAZSOE010000284.1:0-3599 GCA_964608335.1 uncultured Chloracidobacterium sp. | reverse complement strand
TTGCCGTCGACCGTGATGAGCCCCTGTTCCAATTCCTTTTCCGCCTTCCTGACTTCCGCGTCAAATTCCGACATTTTGTCTCTCCTCCTTTTTTCGGCCTATCCGATGAACGGCGGCCTCCGTTTGGTTGTAAACGATATTTGATAGCGCAAAGTTCGGCAATTCGCCCTCGGCGAAACTTTTGGGTTGACAGCCGCGTATCCGAAATGGCATTTTGGTTAGTAAGCACTTACTTAGGAGCCGAATTTGATCGATCACACCATACAGGACTGCGAGCACGGGACCAGGATGTCCGGCGATCGTCGCCGCGAACAGATCCTCGACACCGCCGTTAACCTGTTCTCGCAAAAGGGCTTTAAGGGCACGACGACCAAAGAGATCGCCCGGGCCGCGGGCGTTTCCGAGGCGATGGTGTTCAAACACTTCGCGTCGAAGGACGAGCTTTACGGGGCGATCCTTCACACAAAAGGCTGCCGCGAAGGCGTTCAGCGTTTCCCGTGGGAGGAGAACGCGAAGCTCAAAAAAGCCCTGAACCAAAAGGACGACCGTGCCGTTTTCTACCATATCGCGCTCGATGCGATGACAAAACACCAATCGGACGTCGGCTTTATGCGGCTGCTGTTTTATTCCGCGCTCGAGGAGCACGAGCTGGCCGAACGTTTCTTCAACGAATTTGTCGAGCGCGTTTACGAATTTATCGGCGGCTATATTGCCGAGCGGCAACGCGACGGGGCGTTTCGCAAGATGAATCCGCGCATCGCCGTCCGCGCCTTTTTGGGAATGCTGATACACCATTCGCTCAACAACATCCTTTGGGACAAGAAGCGAAGGATACTGGATGTTTCAAACGAAGAGGCGGCAAAGAACTTCGCCGGCATACTGCTGAGAGGTATTAGCAAATGATCCTCAGGTGGCAAACAAACGTGATCGCGCTTGCCGCGATCTCGCTCGCGGTATTCGCGGCGGCCTGTTCGCGTTCGTCGGCCAACGGCAGCAATTCGGCCAATACCCAGCCGACGGTGGTCGACGTCACTACCGCGCAGGCGATCGTTCGACAGATCCCGACCTATTTTGAGGCGACCGGCAACCTTGCTGGCGACGAACAGACGGACGTCGCCCCGGTGATCGGCGGCAAGATCGTTGAGGTCAATTTCGATGTCGGCAGCTATGTGACCAAAGGCAGCGTGCTTGTCCGTCTCGACGATCGCGACGCACGGATTCGCCTGGAAACCGCCGTCGCTCAACTTGATCAGCAGCGAAGGGCCGTTGACACCGCGGTCGCCGCCCTGCGTCAGGCACAGGTTCGCCTGGGCGTTAAGGATGGCGAGACGTTCAATATCGAGGATTTTTCCCAAGTGCGGTCGACGCGCGCGAACCTCGAACTCGCTGAGAAGGAGCTTGCTCGGGCCCAGCGGCTGCTCGAGAGCGGAGACGTTTCGCGTGCGACGGTCGATCAGCGTCGCGCTCAGCGTGATGCGTTGCTCGGACAACTCGATGAAGCGCGCGCAACGGCCGCGGTCGCGATGCGTGCAATAAACTCGGCCGAGGCGCAGGTCGCCGCGGCCCGAAGCGCCGTCGCCACGGGTGAAACGCAGGTCGCACAGGCGCGAAAGGCGCTAAGCGATACCGTGATCCTCGCACCGATAAGCGGTTATATTTCGGATCGCGTTGCGGACCTTGGTGAGTTCATTACACCGAACGCTCCGAACACCAAGATCGCGACCATTGTTCGCACCTCATCGCTGCGATTACGGATCGATGTTCCCGAAGCGTCGGTTGGCAAAGTTGCCGTCGGCCAGAGCATTTCGATGCAGACAAGCGCATATCCCGACCGCAGCTTCGCGGGGACGGTTGTTCGAATACTGCCGAACGTGAGCGCTACCGCGCGAACATTGACCGTCGAAGCCGAAGTACCAAACGGGGACGGTCTGCTAAAGCCCGGCCAGTTCGCGACGGTCCGCATCACGCAATCGCAGGCCGAAAATGCGGTGATGGTGCCGGCTTCGGCCGTAAAGACCGAAGGCGACACGAGCAAGGTGTTTGTGGTCAAGGACGGCGCGGCCCGCGAGCGTCTGGTCCAGCTCGGCCTTCTCGAGGGCGACCTCATTCAAATAAAGCAGGGCGTGGCCGAGGGCGACACGGTCGCTATTACAAATCTGAACGAACTTTACGACGGCGTTATGGTGCGCCAAATGAACTGATCCAGGGCAAACGATATGCAATGGCTGGCTGAGATCTGCGTTAAACGCCCGGTTTTCGCGACGATGCTAATCGCGTCGCTTGTGGTCGTGGGCGCCTTTTCGTTCATGAGTCTCGGCGTCGACCTTTTTCCTAAGGTCGATTTCCCGACGATAACTATCAATGTCGTTAACCCCGGCGCGTCTCCACAGGAAATAGAAACGGAAATAACAGACAAGATTGAAGAAGCCGTCAATACTATCAGTGGTATCGATGAGATCCGTTCGACGTCGGTCGAAGGGCTTTCTCAGGTGTTCGTTCAGTTCCTGCTCGAGAAGGACATTAATGTCGCGGCGCAGGAACTTGAGAACCGCGTCCAGACTGTCATTCCGCGATTGCCTCAGACTGCCGAAAAGCCCACCGTTTTGAAATTCGACAGCGACGCGGCGCCGGTTCTCCGAATAACTGTGTCGGCGCCGGTCGCACTGCGCGAGATCACCGAGCTCGCGAAAACTAACCTCAAGGAGCCGCTCGAGTCGGTTAGCGGCGTCGGTCAGATCACGATCATCGGCGGTCAGGAACGCCAGATCAACGTCTGGGTCGATCCCGACAAAATGCGGGCCTATAACGTCACACCGGCCGAGGTCGCCGGCGGGCTCCGTGTCCAGAACATGGAGTTCCCGAGCGGCCGGCTCGACGAAGGGCAGCACGAGACCAGCGTACGCACAGTTGGCAAGATCGAAAAGGCTGACCAATTTAACGACGTAGTTGTCGCGACCCGGGGCAACTATCAGGTCAAGGTAAAGGACCTCGGCTATGTCGAAGACGGCGCCGAAGAGCTTCGCAGCGAGGCGCGCCTGAACGGCCGTCCCGCGGTGACGATGATCGTTGCCAAACAATCGGGCCAGAACACCGTGGCCGTCGCGCATGCGATCAAAGACAGGCTGAAGGAGATCGTTCCGCGGCTGCCAAAGAATTATGAGGTTCGCATCATAGGCGACAATTCGATCTTTATAGAGAACGCGGTCGGCTCGCTTGAGGAACATCTTACTCTCGGCTCTATCCTCGCATCGATCGTCGTCTTTCTTTTTCTTTGGAGCTTCCGCTCGACATTTATTGCGGCGCTCGCAATACCCACATCGATCATTTCGACTTTCGCGCTGATGTATGCGATGGGCTACACGCTCAATTCGATCACGATGCTTAGCCTGACCCTAATGGTTGGGATCGTCATAGACGATGCGATCGTTGTACTCGAGAACATCTACCGCTTTGTCGAAGAGAAGGGGATGAATCCATTTCAGGCGGCGATCGAAGGAACGCGCGAGATCGGCCTCGCGGTGCTGGCGACAACGCTGAGCCTGAAGGCCGTTTTAATTCCGATCGGTTTCATGCAGGGCATCGTCGGTCGTAACATTTCG
>CAZSOE010000283.1:0-3607 GCA_964608335.1 uncultured Chloracidobacterium sp. | reverse complement strand
AAATCTAAGACCGGCATTCTCGGCTTTGTCGGCGGGATGGACATTCCGCTCATCCACAAGTTCGAGACCGGCTACGAGGAAGGTGCGCGTGCGGTCAACCCGAACATCCGCGTTATCGACAACTATGTCGGCGTGACGGACGGCGCGTGGAATAACCCGGGCAAAGGGAAGGAGCTATCGCTCGCACAGATCGAGAAAGGCGCGGACGTGATATTCACCGCCGCCGGCAACTCGGGCCTCGGCGCATTCGATGCGGTCGAACAATATGGCCGCGATCCGAAAACGGGCGAAGCGAATAAATTCGTAATCGGCGTCGACTCCAACCAGAATATGGTAAAGCCGGGCTTTGTCCTTACCTCGATGGTAAAACGCGTGGATAACGCTGTTTACGACGTCGTCAAAGAAGTGCTCAACGGAAACTTCCAGGGCGGGTTCCACGTCTTCGGTCTCGATAAGGACGGCGTGGCATACGCAATGGACGAGCACAACAAGGCCCTTATTCCTGCCGACGTGATCCAAAAGGTCGAGGCTGCAAAATCAAAGATCGTAGCGGGCGAGATCAAAGTAACGGACGCGATGGCGAACTAACACGGCACATGCTTGAGCTTAAGAACATTCGGAAAACGTTCGGCGACTGCGTCGCAAATGACGACGTCTCGTTGACTGTGCACAAGGGTACGATCCACGCCGTCGTCGGCGAGAACGGTGCGGGCAAGTCGACTGCGATGAAGATCGCGTATGGATTCTACAACGCTGACAGCGGTGAGATATCGCTCGACGGTAAGACGGTTGCCATTCGCAATCCTCACGATGCGATCGCTCTCGGCATCGGAATGGTGCATCAGCATTTCATGCTGGTCGATACCATGACGGTTGCCGAGAACATCATCCTCGGGGCCGAGACCGGCTCGGCGGCGAGCCTAGACCTGGAGCAGGCGAACCGCGATATCCAGGCTTTATCGGATGAACTAAGGCTCGGTGTAAACCCCCGTGCGCTTATCGAGGACCTATCGGTCGGCCAGCAACAGCGTGTGGAGCTGCTCAAGGCTCTCTATCGCAACGCCGAAATGCTGATCCTGGACGAGCCGACCGCAGTGCTTACACCGCAAGAGGTCGATGAGTTCTTTGCCATCCTTCGACGGATGAAGGAGCAAGGCAAGACCATCATCATCATCACGCACAAGCTCGAAGAAGTGCTGGCGATATCGGATGAGGTGACCGTGATGCGCGACGGCAAGACGGTCGGTCACGTCAAAACAGGGGAAACGAACGCCAAGGAACTAGCGCGAATGATAGTCGGGCGCGATGTGCTGCTGCGCGTTGAGAAGACCGACGCCGCACCCGCCGCGACGGTGCTTGAGGTCAAAAACCTGAGCGTCGAGGGCCGACACGGCCGTGCGGTTGACGAGGTCTCGTTTAGTGTCCGCTCGGGTGAGATCGTAGGCATCGCCGGTATCGAGGGTAATGGGCAGACGGAACTGATCGAAGCGTTGGCAGGGCTGACTTGGGCATCTGCCGGCTCGATCGAGTTCGAGGGCCGCGACGTTAGGCATCTGTCAGCGCGCGAGCTTAAGGAGCTTGGTATCGGGCACATACCCGAAGACCGGCACAAACGCGGGCTGTTGCTTCATTCGGACTTATCGGAGAATTCGATCCTAGGGGTGCATTACCGGCCTCCGATCGCAGCCGCCGGGTTTGTGAGCGCTACAGCTGTTGGCCGGCGGGTCGGCGAGATCATCGAGAACTACGACGTCCGGCCGCCTAATCCGGCCCTGCAAGCGAGATCTCTCTCGGGCGGCAACCAACAGAAGCTCATCATCGGCCGCGAGTTCGAGCTGAACCCGAAGTTGCTTCTTGTCTCGCAGCCCACCCGTGGCGTCGACATCGGGGCGATCGAATTCATTCACCGCAAACTCATAGGCCTTCGTGATGCAGGTTCTGCCGTCCTGCTCATCTCAGCCGAGCTCGAAGAGGTAACCGCCCTGGCCGACCGGCTCATGGTCATTCGCGAAGGAAAGATCGTCGGCGAGGTCGACCCGAAAACAACCACGACCGAGGACATCGGCCTGATGATGACCGGCGGCTAGTGTCAGTAGCCCGCACGTGAGTGAGGGCTCACCGCAGTATTTAACATGGTCGAGTTCAAATCGATAGCTCCGCAATTTGTTGTCCCAGATGTCCGCCGCACGGCGGAATGGTATCGCGCCAATCTCGGTTTTGAGATCCTCGGTTACTTCTTTGGAGAGCCGCCGGTCTACAGCATCGTCCGTCGCGGAAACGTCGAGATACACTTTGGCCGCGGCGACTCAGATAAAACCATCAGTAACACGCAGATCCGCTCGGTGAGCATGGAAGCGTATGTCTTCATCGAGGGCGTCCAGGAACTTTACGATGAGCTCATCGCTAAGGGCGTTAATGTCCCTTATCCACCCACGAAGCGCGAATACAACTGCACCGAGATCGAGATCACGGATTGCGACGGACACAAGCTGGTGTTTGGGGAATGATCAGACCGTAACTCCGGCTTTGGTGCCGAAGAGACTCTTCATCACATCGATCGAGCGCTCAAGGTTTTCCGTCGAGGTCGCATAAGAGAATCGAATAAAACCATCGGCTCCGAAACCCGCGCCGTCGGTGACGACGATGTGGGCTTCTTTTAGAACGTGGTCGGCGATCTCGGATGACGTTTTGAATTCATCGCCCAGCATTTCTCGAACATCCACAAATGCGTAGAACGCCCCCTCGGGCATCGCACATTTGAACCCGCCGATCTCGTTTAGCGCAGGGACAAACCAGTTCTTTCGGCGCTCATACTCATTGGTCATCGAATTCACGGCGTCGATCGTTTGCTCGACATCCTGCAGGGCCTTCGCACAGGCGTATTGAACGAACGATGTCGGGTGTGTTGCTGAATGGCTCTGCAGCTTGACCATCGGCTCGATCCAGTGCGGATCGGCGATCGCATAACCAATACGCCAGCCGGTCATCGCATAGGTCTTGGAGAAGCTGCCGGCGACGCAAACGAATTTACGTAGCTCTGGTGGTAGCGAAGCCGATGTAAACGGTTCGGCCGGCGGATATGCAAAAAACAAATAACATTCGTCTGTCAGCACGTAAACCCCGCGCGCCGCGCACACTTCTACGATCCGCCGCATTTCGTCGGGCGGAATGACGCGGCCGGTCGGGTTGTTGGGCGAATTGATGATCAGCAGCTTCGTCCGATCGGTGATCGAACGTTCGACCTCGGCCGCTGTCAGGATGAAATCGGTTTCTTCCGTTTCGATAAAAACGCTATTTGCGCGGCAGAATGCTGCGAGCGCGGGGAACGTCACCCAATACGGTTTTGGGATCAGAACATCGTCGCCAGGGTTCAGCAGTGTGCTCGCCGCATTGAAGAGAGCCTGTTTGCCGCCGAGCGTTGCCGCGATCTCAGCGGGGCGGATGTCTGTATTGAACCGTGCAGCGTAGAAATCCGCGATCGAGTTACGAAACTCAGCCGTGCCCGCGGTCGATGTATATTTTGTCAGGCCTTTGTCTAGACCTTCGGCGACGTAGCGTTTAATAAAGTCAGGTGTGTCGAAATCGGGCTCGCCGACCGAAAGGTCGA
>CAZSOE010000282.1:0-3608 GCA_964608335.1 uncultured Chloracidobacterium sp. | reverse complement strand
TCGTTAACGGCGCTCACGACCGTGTCAGAACCGACCGTCTCGCCGCTCAGCGGGCCGGAACCCGAACGGCCTGGCATAATGCCGCCGGAGGCGTAAATGATCGCGACCTTCTCGCCGTTGTTTAGGCCGAGCGTGTCCGACGGTATCTCGCGATACTGGCCGCCGCTGATCGTACGCAGTTTGTCGTCGGCCCGATAGCCGAGCTGTGTCTTGAACGCGTCGTCGACCTGTTCACGATAGAGCGCGTCGTCGATCAGCCCGAGCGACTTTGCCTGAACGGCGTTGTACGGTGCGTTGTCCACGAGCGCTTTCACATCCTCGACACTCTTTTTGCGCGAGTCGGCGATACCGGCCGTGAACCTGGTGAAGTACTCGTCAAGAATGGCGTTGATCACTTCGCGCTGACCCTCGCCCATTTCCTTCTTTGTATATTGATCGGGGGCATTCTTGTATTTCGGTCCGATCTGGATCACGTCAGCCTCGACGCCGAGCTTGTCGAGGCTGCCCTTATAGAACATGGCTTCGGCAGCAAGACCGTTGATGTATAGATCGCCGGGCGGCGGGAGAAAGATCTTATCGGCCGCGGTCGCGATGTAGTACTCGCGGTTTGTTCCGATCTCCATATAGGCATACACCGGTTTGCCCGAGGTCTTGAATTCCTTGACCGCATCGCGCAACTCGTCGGCCTTTCCCCATCCGATGCCGGGGAAATCGATGTCGAGAAGCACGGCGCCGATCCGCTTATCGACCTTGGCTTTGCGAAGCTGGGTGAGAAGGCCGGTAAAGGATTGTGGCTGCCCAATGCCAAGCGCCTTGGCGAGCGGTTCTTCGGCAACATAGTCGGGCAGCGCTCCCGATACGTTCAGAACGAGCACGCTGTTGTCGGCAACATCGGGCCGCCCCATCGTTGAAACTGCGTAGAGAGCAGCGAGAAGCGCAACGATCAAGAGAGCAACGAAAACGCCGCCAAGAAGCAGCAGAACTTTTGTGGATTTTGACATTCCCATCTTTGTTTTGCACCGCCGATGGACGGCGACGCGCGTAATCTGATGATACGCCACCGCATTCGCAAATGTTTAATTTGCCTGGCGCCAGCCTCAGCGTCGGCTTCACGCATCCAATATCGATATTTGGTATAGTCAACGCTTATGGCAAGGAAAGGCTCGGTCCTGATCTGTGACGACGAAGAGATCATGCGCGACGTGCTCGAAACAATCCTCTCGGGTGCGGGCTATAAGGTCGAGTTGTCAAAGACGGGCGAGGAAGCAATACAGGCCTATTCGCAACGGCCCTTCGACATTGTGTTGATGGACGTATCGATGCCGGGCATTGGCGGCATCACGGCGCTCGAGGAGATCATCAAGCTCGACCCCGAGGCCGTTGTGCTGATGGTTACCGCATACGCGACATTCGATACCGCGATCTCCGCCTGGGAAAAAGGCGCGACCGGTGTCATCCGGAAACCATTCCAGAACCAGCAGATCGTCGCGATGGTCAACAAGGGCATCAAGGGCCGGCAGAAAGAAGAGGAACGAAAGATACTTCGTCAGGCGATGTCGCGCTCGGTCAATCGCGACGGGTTTATCGGCCGCTCAGATGCGATGGAAAAGGTCTTTCGACTGGTCGAGCAGGTTGCACCCGCGCGCTCGACCGTGCTCGTGACCGGCGAGAGCGGAACCGGCAAAGAGTTGGTCGCCAAGGCGATTCACGAATCGAGCCCGCGCGCGACCGCGCCGTTCGTCATCGTTAACTGCACGAACATTCCTTCTGAGCTTCTCGAATCGGAGCTGTTCGGCCACACAAAGGGCGCGTTCACCGGCGCGGTCGCGGCAAAGAAAGGACTCTTCGAGATCGCCGATACTGGAAGCATTTTCCTCGATGAGATCGGCGACCTGCGGCCCGAGACCCAGGTCAAGCTCCTGCGCGTGATCCAGGAACGCGAGTTCACGCCGATCGGCGATACGCGCCCGGTCAAGGTGGACGTCCGCATCATTGCGGCGACGAATGTGGATCTAAAGGAAGCGGTCCGTAACGGTACGTTTCGTGAAGACCTTTATTTCCGCTTGTCGGTCGTTCCCGTAGAGTTGCCTGCGTTGAGAAACCGGCGTGAAGACATCCTGCCGCTCGCGCAGCACTTTGTCAGGAAGTACGCGGCCGAGAACGAGCGCGAGATCTCGGAAAACCTTCGGCCAGATGTTCTTTCTTTGCTTGAGAGCTACAATTATCCCGGAAACGTCCGCGAGCTCGAGAATATCATCGAACGCGCGATCGTTATCGCCCCGGGTAATGAGATCACAGTCGAATGCCTGCGCCCCGAGGTCCGCGAACCGAGCCTCGCGCTAGAGATGATCGCCGCCGCCGAAGGTGCCTCCGGCGGTATCGACATCGCCCGCGGTGTGAGCTTCTATGACGAGGTCCGCCGCTTCGAGGTCGACCTTATCCGCCGGGCACTCGATCAAACCGGCGGACACCAATCCCGCGCCGCACGCCTTCTCGGTCTGAACGCAACGACCCTCAATTCGAAGATAAAGAATTACAACATTCCCTCCAGGTCACGGTGACCGAAATTTCGGATTTTGTCCAAAATCCGTGACCCGCCGCACCTAATAGTGAGTGGATGGGGCTGGCACTTCACCGTGAACCCAGCCGTTCCGGTCAGGGATAACTTAAGTGAACAAATAACTAGCGCCGTCGCGAATTGACCTTTCGTGGCGCCGATTAGTCGCGGGCTTTAATGGCACACTGATTGCACGCTCAATCTTGATTCTTTATCCATATCATATCTAAGAACTTTGGCATTTTAGTTTTTTGACTGATTTCCCACTGGTTTCGCTTACAGGGCCGTCCCCGAGTAAGCGTGATGGCGCTTGTCCGCTGGGACGGGCGGTTTTTTACATGAGGAGGATAAATGCGAAAGTTCACATACATCGTCACGGCGGCGCTGGTGCTGGTACTAGGCCACGCCGCCATCTTTGCTCAGACGCCCACCGGCACGCTCTCCGGTACTGTCCAGGACCCGCAGGGTGCAGCGGTTCCAGGGGCGACCGTCGTTATTAAGAACACAGAAACCGGTCAGGAGCGAAAGGGAACGACCAACGACAGCGGCTCCTTCACGTTCGACCTGGTCAATCCGGGAACCTACTCCGTCACGGTCGAGGCATCAAGCTTCAAGAAGTCGGTCGCAAACGGGATAATCGTCTCCATCGGAAAGGAGACCCAACTTGGCATCGATCTCGAGATCGGCCTTGCGAGTGAGATCGTAACGGTCACGTCGGGGCAGGATGTCGTCAATACCACGAGCCCGAGCCTGACGAGTGTTATCAATACGCGCCAGGTGGTCGATCTTCCGCTGCCCGACAGAAACCCGCTTAACCTCGCGGCCCTGCAGGCAGGTGTTGCCCCGATCGGCGGCACAGGTGTTAGAGGTGCGGCGATCTCGGGTTTGCGTCAAACCGGTATCAACCTGACGCAAGACGGGATCAACGCGATGGACAATTTCGTCAAGACGAGTTCCTTGTTCGCCATCAACGCTCCGACGTTGAACGCGACTGCGGAGTTCAGCGTGACCACCAGCACCGCCGGCGCCGAAGCCGGCCGCGGCGGCGTTC
>CAZSOE010000281.1:0-3653 GCA_964608335.1 uncultured Chloracidobacterium sp. | reverse complement strand
CGACAAACCATCTGTTTATGGAGGAATTATGAAAAGGGATCATATCGACGATCATGATGACGAGTTTGCTTGCTATCGTGCCTATGATGCCGGGCCGCGCCTCGGCGGCATCGGTGCCCGCCGCGGCGCCTCCGGCGGAAACGTCTGCGCTAGCCGCCTGCCCGCGCGGGACCTATCGCGTCCGCCGCAATACGCGAACCAAGAAGAAGCTTCTTAACGCGCTTATCGCGAGCGGTATCGGCGCGGCGATCGGCGGCGGTGTCGGCGGCGGCCGCGGAGCCCTGATCGGAGCGGGATCGGGAGCGGGCGGATATATCGTTTATCGTTACATTCGGGACCGTCGCGGGCGGTGCGTCCCGCGTTACGTGCGGGGCTAAGGCTTGGTGAGGAATGACAGTTTCACGCGCGCCGCGGGATCGGTTTGGCGTAGCCGGCGCGGCCGGTGAGGATTATCGACTTGAGCGTGATCCGGCCCCGGCGATCGGAGGCTGTGGGCTCGGACTGTTTGTAATCGAACGAATAGGTGTACTGTCCGGACGACAGCTTCTTGCAGATGTCTTCGGCCAAGTGGAACGAAAAAGCGTCGGCGTAATGACCGAGCCCTTCGTCGGCGTGCCCGAGCAGCTCGGGTTTCTCGCCGGCGAGATAGACCGGCACTTTGCCTTTGAGCGACTCACAACGGCTATAAAGGTCGCCGAGCACGTGCCTGCGTGATATCGATACGGGGGTAAAGGCCATAGTTCGACCTTAACACATAGATCGCCCGCGGGGGCCAAAATAAAATGAGGCCTCGCCGCGCATGAGCGGCAAGGCCCCATCTGCTAATTGAACCCGCAGGCTTACCAGCTTCGGCCGCCGTAGCCGCCGCCGCCGCCGCCGTAATTGCCGCGGCCACCGCCGCCGCCGTAGTTGCCGCGTCCGCCGCCGCGTCCGCCGCGGTCGCCCTGAGGCTTGGCCTCGTTGACCTTAAGCTGACGGCCGTCGACCTCTTTGCCGTTAAGCTCGCTGATCGCCTTCTGGCCGTCCTCTTCGCTCGCCATTTCGACAAAGCCAAAGCCACGCGAGCGGCCGGTTTCGCGGTCCTCGATGACGTTTGACGATTCGACCGTGCCGATAGCGCCGAAAAGCTCGTTGAGGTCCTGGTTCGTTGTATTGAAGGAAAGATTTCCTACGTAAAGTTTCATTGACATTATTCTAGTGTTCCTTTACCCGTCGGACGGGCATTCTATCGAAGTGAGCGAAACGGGCTTTGATGACTTACGACAAAGACCGATTCCGGATAACTCAAAAACTGCCTAAGAGCTAACTTCCGATTACCAAATGGGGCCTGCTCTCAAACTTATCCGAAAACCGTTCAGGCGAAGCGCGTAAAAGATCTTACGCGAGAGTAGGATTCAATAGCCATTAGAGTGGCATAATCCCCGCCGGGTTGCAACCCCGTTCGAGCGGCGTCGACCTATTCCGATCTGCTCCGCCAAAGGCCCCAAACGGCGTGCAGCGACAGGATGATCGCGAACACGCCCGTTACGCCAAGTGCGAGGAGCGTCCAGACAAAGAACAGACCTCCGCTCTGCTGTGCGATCTCGCCGACGCCTTTGCCCGACATATGAAGGTAGGCGACGGTGAACGACAGCAATCCGCCGACCAGCGTGATGAGGCAGCCAACGAGCCGTCCGCGCAGCATCAGCGTTCCGTACAGCCAAACGACGATGATCGCTGTCCCGCCGATAAGGTCGTTAGTGTCGCCCGCCTCGATCCCGTGCACAATATCGTCGGCCAGGTGCGCGAGAAACAGGAGGGTCGAGATGAGCGAGGTAATGGTCAGGATGGTGCCGGGTTTCATTTGACACCATTACGTCGATCACGCTGGCGATGTTCCAAATCAGCGGACAGCATTTGTTTCGGCGCGCGCCGTTCGCCCAGCAGTGCGATCGCCAGCGCCGGTACCCACACCATATAAGCGGCGATGCCGATGCGTTCCCAGACGCCGATGTGCGGTGTCGGGCCGTCGACCGCTATACTCGGTGCCTCGATACTCGTCAGCACTGTGAAAATGATCATCACGGCTACCGTCGCGGCCGAATAGACGCGAAACCTACGCCCGAGCGCGATCGCGGCGGATAAGATCTGCAGCATCATCAGCGGAACGGCGACGGCGGTCCAGACGATATGAAGCAGGTCGGTCGTCGCAAACTCGACGCCCCGTCGATTCATAGGCGGCCAAAATAACGCGAACAGAACGTGTGTGAAGGTGAAGACCGCCGCAAGCCGCAGCGCACGTCTGTCGCCCGACGACATCCAGATGCCGGCTGCGAAGCCCATCATGAGCAGCGTGTAGGCCACCATCATCGCGACCCACAGACCGCGCGTCGGCGAGCCGATCGCCGACAACTCGCTCACGGTCTGGGTGACCCAGTCGTAATCCGGATAACGCAGCGGTGCGACCACGTTCGCCGCCAGGTACACGAACGACGCAAGAATGCCGCAAGTCAGGAATGGTCTTCGCATCATGACCTCGATCCGAGCCTATACGGTCCTCCGAATGGTTTCCGTGAGCGTCGTCACCATCTGTGCGAGAATGCCGGCGCGGGATGTTACACGTTGGGCGCGAGAATGCCCGCATCGCGATGCTGCGCGACCTCGATCCGACGCGTCGCGTGCCGGATCTGTCGGGGGTCCGCATCGGAATTAGCCGAACGTTTCGGGCACGACGATTGCGAACAATGTTGGTCGGTTGTTCAAAAAGGAGGTAACCTCAGATGAACAGATGGAGAACAATATTCGTATTTCTGGCCGGCTTCTGGCTGCATGAGCTTCTGACACACATGTGGCTCACGGCAGAAGGAATTCTGCCATTGACGAGCAGGCTTTTCGGTTTCACGATCACCCCGGAAATGAACTGGGTGTATATCGGCGTCAACCTGGTGATCTTCCTTGTGCTTGCGTACTTCGCCTTCCTGCACTCCTGGACAAAGAGCGGCACGACCAGGCTTGTGGCGAGGTGATCGTCGGGATGCGGACGCCATCGTCCGTGTTTCAACACGCCCGCGCGACTGGTGGCTCCGCCGCTCGATGTGCAGCGAAGCTCCGCTTCGCCGAAGGTGCCGTTGTGCCTCCACGCTTTGCGGCACAGCCGCTGGGTCTTTAAGTGACTGCGACGGCGAAGCCGAGCTTCGCCGCACATCGAGCGGCATAGCCTCGGTTGCCGTGCGGGTTACAGGTATGCCAAGATGTGCCGAAAGGCAGCATCGGCAGATCGGTCATGATCATCGACTTTCACAACCACTACTACCCACCCGCTTATCTCGAAGCCCTTCGCACTGGACCATCGAACGCACGCATCACTTTTGATGACGAAGGTAATCCGCTCGTGCATTATCCCGGCGATTACAACATAGTCGTCCGCGGGCACCGCGACATCGAGTATCGCGAACAGGTGCTCGATGAGATGGGCATTGCCAAACAGGTTCTGACGCTGACGACTCCGGGGACGCATATCGAGGAACGTCAGGGTGCTGTCCGGTTGGCACAGATGGTGAATGACGCTTTTGCGGAGGTGGTTGCGACGCGAGGGGCGCGTTTTACGGCGCTGGCAACTTTGCCTCTGTGCGATCCGGCAGCGTCGGTTCGGGAGCTTGAACGTGCGGTCGCTC
>CAZSOE010000280.1:0-3653 GCA_964608335.1 uncultured Chloracidobacterium sp. | reverse complement strand
GGAAACACTAAAGGAGACATTGCAATCGAAGTTCCTGCGCTACGACAAGAAGGGCGAGGAGCATTACAACGTAATCTCGGCGTTCATCAAGTCGATGAGAGCGAGCAAACCCGATGCCGCGATGTATTATCTCGCCCGGATGATCGAGGCGGGCGAAGACCCGAAGTTCATCGCCCGGCGGATGGTGATATTTGCCTCAGAGGATGTCGGCCTTGCGGATTCGAACGCGCTCGATGTGGCAAACGCTGTGTTTCGCGCTGTCGAGACGATCGGCTATCCCGAGTGTTCACTTAATTTAGCCCATGGCGTCGCGTATCTCGCGAACGCGCCAAAAGACCGTTCGTCGTGCGAAGCCATCGGCGCCGCGATGGAAGACGCAAGCAAATTCGGCAACCTGCCCGTGCCGATGAAAATACGCAACGCACCTACAAAGTTGATGAAAGAGATCGGCTACGGTAAGGACGAAGGGAACGATCCCGAGGGCGACCTGATGCCCGAAAAGCTGCGGGGACGCAGGTATTTTTAGAAGTATCCTAGCAGCCACAGTACGACGAATACCGTTAAGCCGAGCACTGGAAGTCCGTAATGTAGTGCGGCAAGCATATAAGCCTCGCGCTCAAATGTAAATGATCTAATTCTCATCGGAGGCCGATCCATGCAACGTTCACTAAGTATAGCTCTTGTCCTGCTCCTCCAAGCTTTTTTCGCCTATCCGCAGCCCGACAAGGACATCGTCTCAACGCGCGAGATGGACCGGATCAATTGGATGGAGTTCAAAGAGGTCGTTCCGTCGAAGATCACGACCGTGCTGCTGCCGACCGGAACACTCGAACCCCACGGCGTGGTCAATAACGGCGCCGACAACACTGCTCCCTTCGCGATGGCTAAAACTATCGCAAGGCGCTGCAACGCATTGATCGCACCGACACTGCCCTACGGCATTACCGGTTCAATGGAGGCTTACCCCGGTGCGTTTCAAATCACCGAGTCAGCGTACCGTCCCTTCGTCAAACAGATCCTCGAGGGGCTCGTTAGAAACGGTTTCAGGAACATCATCATCCTCAACGGTCACGGCGGCGGACAGACGGCCGTCTTGCAGTCGGTTGCCTCGGAGGTCGCGACGGAAAAGCGGGTTCGCACGCTTGTGGTCAATTGGTGGTCGTTCGCGTCGGATGAAACCAAGGAGGTCTTTGGTGAGGACGGCGGGCATGCCGGCTGGAACGAAACGGCATTCATCCAGGCCATCGACCCGACGCTCGTTCATCCCGAGCGATATAAACCCGAAATGGCGACGGCCTATCCCGCCGCGGGAACATGGTCGGCCGTCCCCTTCCCGTCCTCGATCGGCCTTTATCAAAAAGGGCAGGGTTATCCGCGATTTGACCAGGCAAAGGCGGATCTCTACTACAAAAAGGTGACCGACAAGGTCGCAGATCTCATAATCGGGACAGTCCGAAAATGGGATATGGCCGGACTTTAGGCTCTATCGAAAGTTTCTTGGAACTTTACAACCGCACTGCGCGTCATATACTCTGACCAGAAGACGTTTTTAGTCACTGGTCAGTTATGAGAGATTCGGTACAGTCAAAGACGACACGAGACGCTATTCTGGACGCAACGGACCGGCTGCTGGGCCGCTTCGGCTACAAGAAAATGACGATCGACGACCTCGCCCACGAGGTCGGCATCGGCAAGGGAACGGTCTATCTGTATTTCCCGAGCAAGGAAGAGATCGCGCTTTCGCATATCGACCGGATAGTCGAGCGCTTGAAGGCGAGCCTTCGATCTATCGCCGAAAAAATGGAACCACCTGAGCGGCGGCTCGCCGCGATGCTGTTGGAGCGCGTGCTTTTTCGCTTCGACAGCGTCCAGCACTATACCCAGGGACTCAACGAGCTCCTGGCCGTTCTTCGGACGAAGGTTCTCGATCGGCGACGGCGCTACTTTGACGACGAGGCGCGCATTCTCGCCTCGGTGATCGCCGAAGGACAAAGGGACGGCAGGTTCATCGATGGTGAGCCTATCGAGATAGCCCACACGCTGCTTTCATCGACGAACTCGCTGCTGCCATACAGCCTTAGCGTCTATGAACTCGGTGACCGGACCGAGGTTGCGAAGCAAGCACGAAAGACGGCCGATATTCTCATTCGCGGATTGATCAAACACTAAATTCAGACGGGAGTTGTCTATGATAAAAGCAGTTGTAATGGTCCTTCGGGTCCTCGCGGTTTTTATTGCGGCCCTTTTCGTTTTCCGTTTCATCGCACAGGCGCAGCCGTCGGCGACGCAGCCCGACCGCACGATCGACGCCGCGACGCGCGAAGCGGTGATCGATACGCTGATGAAGGAATTGAATGATTCCTATGTCTTTGCCGACGTCGCGAAGAAGATGGAGACCGATATCCGCGCCCGGATCGCGGCCAAAGAATACGACGCGGTGACGAGTGCACGTGATTTTGCCCAGAAGCTGACGGCTGACCTTCAGAGCGTTAGCAAGGACAAACACCTGCGCGTGCGCTTCTCGTATGACCCGCTGCCGCAGCGGACCGACCGGCGACAGCCGACCGCGGAAGAGATCGAGCAGAATCGCTGGTTCAACCGCCGGATCAATTTCGGATTTGAGCGCGTCGAAAGGCTGAACGGAAATATCGGCTATATCGACCTTCGCGGATTCAACGATCACGAAGCAGGAGCCGAAACCGTCGCATCGGCGTTCGCTTTTGTTCAGAACACTGAGGCCATCATTTTTGACCTGCGCCAGAACGGCGGCGGCAGCCCGAGCATGATCGCGCTCATCAGCTCGTACCTGTTTGGCGACAAACCTGTTCATCTCAACGACCTCTACTGGCGAAAGGACAATAGGACGGACGAATTCTGGACAAAGCCGGAACGCGCAAAGATGAAGTTCCCGAATAAGGACATCTACATTCTGACGAGCAACTATACGTTCTCGGGCGCCGAAGAATTCTCTTTTAACCTGAAGCACCTCAAGCGCGCGACGATCATCGGCGAAACGACGGGCGGTGGAGCGCATCCCGGCGGAATGGTGAGGCTGCACGACCATTTCAGCGCATTTGTTCCGGTAGGCCGCGCGATAAACCCGATCTCAAAGACCAACTGGGAAGGCACCGGTGTCGAGCCGGACATCAAGGTGCCAAAGGAGCAGGCCCTGAAACTCGCCTACATGATGGCCCTTAAGAAGTCGCTCGACGGCATCAAAGACGAGCAAGTACGCACGGGCGTCAACGGCCTCATTGCCCAGACGCAGAAAGAGCTGGACGACCTTAAGGCTAAGAAATAGAAGGCTTTAAAGCTGTAGTGGAAGTTCGAGCGAGGCGATACCATCATCGTCTCGCTCTTTGTTTTCTGACCGCGGTTGGGGTTACCGTTTCCAGTAGTTCTTGATCTTAAGATCGAGCAGGGGAAACGCGCAGTATTCGACATTGCGGCCCGATTCGCGCAGCTTCATCACCATCGGGATCGCCGCGTCGGCATTGCGGGTGTGGACGATAATGGTCGCTGCTTTCTGTAGGTCGCGTCGTTCATTGAGCCACTCCGCGACCGCGTATCCGGTGTTGGCGACATCGCCGTGATCGTTCGACACATAATGATGCGGCAACAGATCGTGATCGAGAAAGATCGCGTCGTAGACC
>CAZSOE010000279.1:0-3699 GCA_964608335.1 uncultured Chloracidobacterium sp. | reverse complement strand
TGCTCGATCACGCCGCGGACAACCGCGAGCGGTGGCTGTCGAGGTTTTATGAGATCGGTAAAGAGGCGGTGCGACCGAGAAAGGAGGGTGAGTTACAAGGCTATATTCTTCCGCCAAACGATAACGATTCGTTCGTCGCCCGTGCCCTCGCAGTGGCCGGGGTGGAGTTGGATTTTGTTAAGGAGTTCTCGTATGACGGACGAAGGTTTCCGGAGGACAGTTATGTCGTACGATTAGCCCAGCCGTACGGTGGGTTTGCCAAGGCTCTTTTGGAGCCACAGATTTATCCTGACTTGAAGGATTCGTCCGGACATCCAATTGCTCCTTACGATGTGACTTCGCACACAATTTCGCTCCTGACGGGAATTGAAGCAATTCCTTTCAACAAGCCGTTGTCAACGAAACAAAGCCCTAATCGATTCACGATGATTCGTGATTCTCCGGCATGCATCGCCGAAACTCATAGGGTGCAACTATACCGGTCGGACGCCGCATCGATGGATGAAGGCTGGACGCGGTTTATTCTACGCAACGAAGGCAGCCCGAACCGGCACCCTCTAATTCGCTCGTGTGATTTGCTTGGCTACTCCAACATCCTTAGCGGAGAAATCCGGGACGGTAAGATCTCCGCCCGTCGAGAAACGTCCAGTTCCTCAATTCCCGGAGCAATCATCTTCCCCGACCAATCCCCCGCCCAGATCCTCAACGGCTACCCGAAAGGCACGATGCCGGACGAGTACACGGGCGGCGTCGGCAAGGAGGGCGTCGAGAACCTGCGGAAATTCGTCGAAGCGGGCGGCACGCTCGTCTTCCTCAACCGCTCGTCCGATT
The DNA here is from genome assembly GCA_964608335.1 of uncultured Chloracidobacterium sp. Classification (GTDB taxonomy): domain Bacteria; phylum Acidobacteriota; class Blastocatellia; order Pyrinomonadales; family Pyrinomonadaceae; genus OLB17. The sequence goes on along the minus strand of CAZSOE010000279.1, from coordinate 2,868 downwards.
TCGCCATCGACCAGTTCAAGCTCCCCGTCAAAGACGTCACCCGCGGCCTCCCGCGAAAAGATTTCTACATCCCCGGCTCGATCCTGCGAACCGAACTCGACCTGACGCACCCGATCGCGAAAGGAATGCCCCAGCAGTCGATCGCCTGGTTCGAGAACGGGCCCGTGTTCGAGGTCTCGGGCGGAGACGCGAGTGTGAACGAGCGGGTTTCGATGGCTAGTGGGAACACGCTCCCTGACGGTCGCGTTTCGGCCCGGGTGATCGCCCGCTACCCGACCGATCCCAAAGCCATCCTCCTCTCGGGCTGGGCACTCGGCGCCGACAAAATAGCCGGCAAAGCCGCTCTTGTCGAGGTCACGATGGGCAAAGGCAAGATCGTCCTCTTCGGCTTTCGACCGCAATACCGCGGACAATCGCTGGCGACATTTCCGCTGTTATTTAACGCGATAAGCAACTAAGGCAGTTTTTGCCGCGGATCTACGCCGATGACGCGGATAAGGAAGCAATTATGATAGTTTTTTCTTATCCGCGTTTGTCTGCGTCGATCCGCGGCCAAGGTTCTTTGCCGCGGCCAGTCGCTAACGACATTCCATTACTTTTCAACGCAATCAGGTTTTTGCCGCGGGTTTAGGCGGATGACGCGGATAAGGAAGCAATTATGATAGTTTTTTCTTATCCGCGTTTGTCTGCGTCGATCCGCGGCTAAATTTCCTGATGAAAGAAGATATTCACGAAACCCGCCTCGACAACGGCCTCGTCGTCCTGACCGACCGCATGACGGGCGTGCGCTCGGTGACGCTCGGCTTTTTTTACCGGGCGGGCGCACGGCACGAGCCGGCGGAGCTTAACGGCATCACGCACTTTATCGAGCATTGCGTTTTCAAGGGGACGAGAAAACGAAGCGCGATGGATATCGCGATCGAGCAGGACCGCCTGGGCGGGACGCTCGATGCATTCACTACGCACGAAGAGACAGGCTTTGTCATCAAGGTGATCGACGATCAGCTTGACGCCGCGTTTGACCTGCTCGCCGATATGCTCACCGCCCCACTCTTTGCCGAGGCTGATCTTGTCAACGAGCAGCACGTCATCATCGAAGAGATGAAAATGAACGAGGATTCGCCCGAGGAGCTGCTCGGCGATATCTTCCAACAGCAGTTCTTCGCGGGCCATCCGCTCGGCGTTATGATACCCGGCACGCCTGAATCGGTCAGTACGTTCGGCCACGAACGAGCGGGGGCGTATCACAAAGCGCACTTCGTCCCAGGCAACCTCGTCCTCGCCGCTGCGGGAAATGTCGAGCATGACAAGGTTCTGCACCTTGCGAGTAAAGTTGGACTTTCAATGCAGAGAGCGCAGGGTTCGCAGAGAGAACAGGGCACCGCGGTCTCTGCGATCTCTGCGTTGAGTATGCAGCCTCGCGAGACCGCGAGCCCGATCGTAATAAGACATCGCGACGACCTCGAACAGGCGCACCTGATCATTGCGACACCGTTCGTCGCGGCCCCCGACGATCGCCGTTACGCCGCTGACCTGGTCGCAAACATGCTCGGCGGCGGCACGTCGAGCCGGCTGTGGCAGCGGATACGCGAGGAACGCGGCCTGGCCTACAGCGTCGGGGCTTCGGCGGTGATGTATCAGGATGCGGGCGTTTTCTCGGTCTTTGCCGGCACGTCGCGCGACCAAACGCGCGAGGTCGTCGAGCTGTCGATAGCCGAAATGCGCTCTGTTTTACAAGACGGCTTCACGGCCGATGAGCTTGAACTCGCCAAGGCGCAGTCGCGTGCTGCTGTCCTGCTCAGCCTCGAAGATTCCGCATCGCGAGTATCGTCGCTGGCGCAGTGCGAGCTTGTCCATGGCCGTCAGATCTCAGTCGAGGAGACACTCGCCGGCATCAATGCGGTGACGCTCGACGATTGTTCCGAACTTGTTCGCGAGTTTTTTATGACCGAGAACGTTGCCTTCACTGCCATCGGCGATCTGGCCGAAGATACGGTCACCCGTGATCACCTCCGGTTGTGACATCTGACCTTGCATTTCCCCGCAGAATCGGTAAATTCTCCTATTCGGTGAGCCTCAAACGCCTCTTTCTTTACGTTCTGATCGCGTCGGTGGCGGTGAGCGCGCTGATCGGCATCGGTGTTCTGCTGTTTGGCGACTTTGGCGAGCGCGAAACTCGGATCCTGATGAGCACGCTGATCGTCACGGCCGTGAGCGTGCTCGGCCTGACATGCGGCGCCTGTGTCGAGGCCGGAAAGGGCCGAGTCATCCCGTTCGCGGGCATCGTCTTTTCCGTCATCTGCGGTATTCTCTGGATGGTCATGCTCTGGAGCGCATTCGACCCCGAGCGCGATGTCTTCGTGCACACGCTGATGTCGGCCACCGTTCTCGCCCTCGCCTGCTCGCACGTTTCGCTCCTGTCGCTTGCGAGGCTCGACCGTCGCTTTGCGTGGTCACGCATCGCGGTCCACGTTTTCATATGGTCGCTGACCGCGCTTCTTCTCGTCGTGTTCTGGACCGACATCGATCCCTCGCAGAACATGATCGCCCGCGTGATGGGAGTGCTTTCGATCGTCATCGCCGCGCTGACCGTCGTCACGCCCGTTTTTCACTACATGAGTTCGACCGGTGACGATGCGGCGAGGATCGATGCGGAGATAGCAAGGCTGCGAACGAAGATCGACGAACTCGAGGCGAAGCGTGCCGGGATGGATCAAGGCGCGTAGCCGATCGGATCTTCTACCCCAGCCTGTTCAAAACCCCGCAAGCGCAACGCACAGGAATCACAGGTGCCGCAGGCAAGATCTGCATTGCGATAGCAAGACCAGGTAAGCTCAAGCGGTGCGGCGAGATCAATTCCCTTCCTAA
>CAZSOE010000278.1:0-3715 GCA_964608335.1 uncultured Chloracidobacterium sp. | reverse complement strand
CTGGCTCTTCTCGCATGAGACCGGAGACGCCTACAAGCTCGACCCGTCGAACACGATCTCGCTCGACAGCCGAAGGTATCCGACCGCGGAGATCCTTGATTCGTCGTCATCCAGCCGTACCGACCTCCTCGGTCTGATCAGTAAAGTGGGCGTGGCCCTGCTGTCATCGAGCGGTCTCGACGACACCCTCAACCAGGTCGCATCGCTTGTTTTCGAGGCTGTCCCGGCGGAACGTGTCGTCGTCATGCTCCGTAATGAAAAAACAGGCGCGCACGAAATGGAGATCAAGGTCGCCCGGCTTCGCGGGAGCGACGAGCCGATCGGCGAAGTTCGCATCAGTCGCGCGATCATGAACGAGGTCATCGAGAACGGTAAATCGGTCCTGACATCGGACGCGCAGCAGGACCCGCGATTTGCGAGCCAGACGATCGTCTTGCAGGGCATCCGCTCGGTCCTTGCGGTGCCGCTCGCCGTTGACGAACGACATGTGTTCGGTCTCATCTATGCCGATTCGCCGACGCATCAGAAGACGTTCTCCAGCGAGCACCTCGACATTCTTACGACGCTCGCTTCGGTAGCCTCGATCCGTGTCGAGAATGCAAGCCTGCTCGACGAGCGCATCAACCGCGAGCGAATGGAACGCGAGCTTGCGCTCGCTACCGAGATCCAGCAGCGGCTGCAGCCATCGGAACCACCTTCGATCGAAGGTTACGAATTCCAGGGTATATCCTTCGCCTGTTACGAGATCGGGGGCGATTATTACGATTTTATCCATCGCGACGACGGCAAGCTGATAGTTGCCCTCGGTGACGTATCCGGGAAAGGGACGGCCGCGGCACTGCTGATGTCGAGCCTACACGCCGCTATCCACGCGCAGGTCGCAGCTTCCGCGCCGATCGATAAGACAGTGGCCTCGATCAACGAATACCTTGTTGAGAGCACGCCGGCAAACCGGTTCGTGACGCTTTTCGTAGCGGAACTAGACCCAACGACAAGCGAACTGACCTTTATCAACGCCGGACATAATCCGCCCATCGTCGCACGCGCCGACGGCGAAATTGAACAGCTCGCCGCCGGTGGTCTGCCACTCGGCCTGCTGCCTATGGCGGAGTACGAGGTGGGCAAGGCGAAGCTAGGTCCGGGCGATGCGCTCGTGATCTATTCGGACGGCGTGTCCGAGGCGAACAACCTGCAGGAAGAGGAGTTTGGTATCGAACGGCTGTCCGAGGTCATCCGTGCAAATGTCGACCACTCAGCCGCGGCCATCCGCGACAAGGTCGAATCGGCGCTGTCGTCTTTTACGGGCACCGCGCCCGCAAATGACGACATCACCCTCGTCATCGTCAAAAAAGCTGAGGTTGGCGCTGCCGCGAGCCAACTGGATCTAACCGAGATACCGTCGCCAACGGCCCGACTGACGACCTGATTGACTTCTCTTCACAATCAGAAAATACTAAAAGTCGATGGTGGAGATCTTCGATCTTACGACGCGGCCTGATACACGACTGCTATTCAGTCGTAACGACCCGAACGACCCGAGGCTCGGCGACGTGGCTCGAACGGAACCTTCCGACTATGCCGCAGCCGATGTAGTTATCGTCGGCTGCCCACAGGACGAAGGCGTGCGACGAAACGGCGGCAGGGCGGGAGCGGCCGAGGCACCCGATGCCATTCGGCAACAGTTCTATCGGCTCACAACCTTTAATATCAGGAAGCGGATCTTCGATCTGGGCGATATCGTTATCGACGGCGATCTCGAAACGATCCACGAGCGCCACTTCAAGGTTCTCAAACAACTGCTTGAGGATAAAAAGCGCGTTATTGTTCTCGGCGGCGGCAACGACATTTCCTACCCTGACGGCTGTGCGATGGCGGACGTTTTTGGGCCGGATTGGTGGATCGGCGTCAACATCGATGCCCACCTGGACGTCCGGCTGGCCGATGAGCGCAACAGCGGCACACCCTATCGCCAGCTTCTAGATGAGGGACATCTGCGGCCCGGTTATTTCTACGAAGCCGGTTACCAGTCTCACCTCGCATCGCCGGTTTACTACGAGTACATTCGAGAGCGTGGTGTTAACCGGATCAGTCTCGAGCTTCTACGCTCGCGAACCGAGGCCGATCTCGAACTGAAAGAAAGCATTAAGCAGAAGTTCATCGGACACAGCTCATCGTTGAACACCTTCTTTGGCTTCGACCTTGACGCGGTACGTATGGCCGATGCCCCCGGCACGTCGGCGCCGTCGCCGCTCGGACTGCGGGCGGGCGAGTTCATCCAGTTGGTCAAATATGCTGCGTCGCTTGCGAACACAAAGATCATCGAGTTCTCCGAGGTCAATCCTCGGTTTGACATCGACAACCGCACGGCTAAGCTCGTAGAGATCGGAATGCATCGATTCTGTACAGGGATAGCGTAGCGTGGAACAGGACGTACAATTTTGCACATCGGCGGACGGCGTTAGCATTGCTTACGCCACGATGGGCACCGGTTTTCCTATTGTTAAGGCGGCGAATTGGATGAATCACATCGAACTCGATCGGTCGAGTCCGGTTTGGAGTCACGTATTCGAAGAGTTCGCTCGTGACCGCTGCGTGATCAGATATGACGAACGAGGTACCGGGCTTTCGGACCGGCACGTGGAGGACCTTTCATTCGAGGCGTTCGTTAATGACCTCGAGGCGGTGATCGAGGCTGCCGGCGTCGATCGTTTCGCGCTGCTCGGAATATCTCAGGGCGGTCCTGTCGCCATCGAGTACGCGACCAGGCACCCGGACAGGGTAAGCCACCTGATCCTGCAAGGAACCTTTGCCACCGGATGGCGGCGTATACCTAACCTCCCGCGGGAAATAGTGGAGAAAACCGAGGCCCAGGTGACCATGATAAGGCACACATGGGGTGCCGAGAATCCTGCGACCAGGCAGTTTTGGACGACGCTCTGCATCCCAAATGCCACTCCCGAAGAGGCTGACTCGTTCAACGAGATCCAGCGGACGTCGGTAACGCCGGAAACTGCGGCGAGGATCTTCGAAGCGATCGGCGAGTTCGATGTTGCTCATCGGCTCGCGAAACTCGACCTGCCGGTGCTCGTGCTGCACTCGAGAAACGAAGCGACCGTAGGATTTGAAGAAGGGCGCCGACTCGCATCGCAGGTCAAGGGTGCCCGGCTCGTGGCGCTGGACAGCGCCAACCACCTCCTAATGCGCCATGAACCAGCGTGGGCGAGATACGTGGCTGAAGTTCGTGCTTTTTTGGGTGAAAGCGAGCCGGCGGTCGCCGTCGCTGACCCTAGCCTGAGGATGAAGCTCTGTCCGAAATGCGGCAAGCTCTTCGGGAATGAGATGATCTTCTGCCTCGATGACGGAGAACGCCTAAGCGAACCCGCTCGCTCCGACGGACGCTCCGACGATGCTACTGAAACGCAGCTACTCGGGATTTGAATACTCGCCATTCGTGTCTTAACTTGCGTTCGGCAGGACGAATCAAAAGGGTGAATCGGGGGCGATTTGTGCATCGTGGCTAAATCGCAAAGAAATCAGCCAAAAATGCACGAATGACGACATCACGTTGCCAAAGGTCGCCGAACCTGGTCGCCGAACGGCTTGACAGAGCGCTAAGTGTTTGGCATTCTTAAGGTTCGCTTTCTATTGGGCGAAAACGGGTGTAGGCACTTAGCTCAGTGGTAGAGCACTACCTTGACACGGTAGGGGTCAGCAG
>CAZSOE010000277.1:0-3744 GCA_964608335.1 uncultured Chloracidobacterium sp. | reverse complement strand
TTTTACGATATTATCGCTCCACGCAATCTTACCGAGGAAGACCTGCCTGTCATCGAAAAAAAGATGAAGGCGATGGCGAAGCAAAACCTTCCCTATCGCCGCGAAGACATCGAGAAGGCAAGGCTGCTCGATGTTTTTAAAGAGCGCGACGAGCCGCTCAAGTGCGAGCTGATCGACGAGAAGGTCGAAGGGACCGCAAGCGTCTATTACATCGACAACTCACCGTTCATCGATTTTTGTCTGGGACCGCACGTACCCCATACCGGCAAGCTGGGGGCATTCAAGCTGCTCGCGCTCTCCGGGGCATATTGGAAAGGCGACGCGACGCGGGAGCAGATGCAGCGGATCTACGGTATCGCGTTCGCCAGGCAAGAAGAACTCGACGGGTGGCTCAAACAGCGGGAAGAGGCCGAAAAACGCGATCATCGTCGACTGGGCCGCGAGCTCGACCTTTTTTCGATCTCCGACGAGTACGGCCAAGGCCTGATCCTGTGGCACCCAAAAGGCGGCATTATTCGCAACGAGATGGAGCGGCTGCTGCGCGAGGAGCTCGAACGGCGAGGCTACAGTTTTGTCTTCACTCCCCACATCGCAAAGCGCGATCTGTGGTTCACCAGCGGGCACGAGGACAACTACGCTGATTCGATGTACGCCCCGACCAGCATCGAGGACGAGGAATATCGACTAAAGCCGATGAACTGCCCTTTCCATATCGGCATCTACAAGTCGAGCCCGCGTTCGTATCGAGACCTGCCGCAACGGTACTCCGAGATGGGCACCGTCTATCGGGCCGAGCTTTCGGGCACCCTCCACGGCCTGATGCGCGTGCGTGGGTTCTCTGTTGACGACGCCCATCTTTTCGTTCGGCCCGACCAGATCCACGCCGAGATCGCGGATTGCCTGGATTTCGCCATTAAGGTCTTTGAGACCTACGGGTTTGAGAAGGTCAGGTTCGAACTGTCCGTGCGCGGCGATGCGGACAACAAGCTCTATCTCGGGGCCGACGATGACTGGAAATGGGCCGAAGCCCAGCTTGCCAAAGCCCTCGACGACCGAAAGATCTCGTACGAACGGATCGAGGGCGAAGCCGCGTTTTATGGACCCAAAATCGACATTAAGATCGAGGATGCGATCGGCCGCATCTGGCAGTTGGGCACTATCCAGCTCGACTTTAATTTGCCCGAGCGGTTCGAGCTCGAGTACACCGGAGACGACAACCTGAAGCATCGCCCCGTGATGATCCATCGAGCGTTGTTCGGGTCGATCGAGCGTTTCTTCGGGATCCTGATCGAGCATTTCGCCGGGGCATTTCCGTTGTGGCTCGCACCGGTGCAGATCGCGGTCCTGCCGATCACGGATCGCATAAATGAATACGCCGAGGGCGTCGGCAGCGAGCTTCGCGACGCGGGTTTTCGTGTCGAAACCAACTCGAAATCTGATAAAATCGGTGCGAAGATACGGGACGCCCAACTTCAAAAGGTCCCGTACATGCTTATCCTGGGCGACAAGGAACTCGAGGACGGTACGGTTGCTGTTCGCGAGCGAAAACAGGGCGACATCGGCGCGATGCCGCTGGCAGAGTTCAAGGCGAGGCTTGAGGCTGAACGTGCGTCAAGATCGCTCTAGAACAGGTATCTAACAAAGGAGGTTATTTATCGCAAGGAGATTTGGTGGAAGACACTTCAGGCCGCGGCAGCGCGAGCCACAGCACCGCACGAATGAGCGGATACGCGTACCGTCGGTGCGAGTAGTGCTGGATGACGGAGGAACCCTCGGTGTTATGGACACGCGTGACGCGATTCAGGAAGCTCGTCAAAGAGGGCTTGACCTTGTAGAGATCGCGCCAAGCGCACAGCCGCCGGTGGCCAAGATCATCGATTACGGCAAGTTTCTTTACGAGCAGAAGAAAAAGGCCCACGAGGCGAAGAAGAAACAGGTCACCGTGCAAGTCAAAGAGATAAAGTTTCGGCCGGGTACGGACGACCACGACTACGAATACCGGATGGAACACGCACGCGAATGGCTCGGGGAAGGCGATAAGGTCAGGGCCGCGATAGCGTTTCGCGGACGCGAGATGTCGCATCGCGAGTTGGGGGCGAAGATCCTGGCACGATTGACCGCCGACCTTGCGGACCTTGGTGACGTCGAGGTCGCGCCAAAGATGGAAGGGTATCAGATGTTTACCATTCTCGCGCCGAAGAAGACCAAACCGGCGGGAAAGCATACGTCGCAGGCGCCGAATAAGGAAGACGCCGCGCCGAAGGTTAAAAAGCCAAGGCAGGAGCCGGCCCCGACGGCCGAGCCGAAGAACGACGACGAGATCTTTTGAGATAAGGAGAGAAGTAATGCCAAAACTGAAAACACATAAAGGAGCGGCGAAGCGGTTTCGCTCGACGGCCAGCGGTAAGTTCAAACGCGGCCACAGCCACGCGCGCCATATCCTGACGAAGAAAACGAACAAGCGAAAGCGCATCCTCGACATCGACGTGCTCGTCTCGGAAGGCGATCAGAAACGCGTCGAGAAGATGCTGCCGTATGGACGAGACTAGTGAAAAGTGAAGAGTGAACAGTGAAAAGTTAGAACCTATCCCTTTTAGTTTTTAGTTATCAGTTTTTAACTTTCACGACGTAGGAGTGAATCATGCCTAGAGCAAAACGTGGAAACAAGCGTTTGGAGAAACGCAAGAAGATATTGGCCCTCGCAAAGGGCTATCGGGGAACGAAGTCGAAGCTTTATCGTTCGGCCAAAGAATCGGTCGAACGCGGACTTAACTTCGCATATACGGGCCGTAAGTTGAAGAAGCGCGACTTTCGAAAGCTGTGGATAGTCCGCATCAACGCCGCGTGCCGGCTGAACGACATCAAATATTCGCAATTCATCCATGGTCTCAATCTGGCGGGCATTGAGCTTGATCGAAAGGTCCTGGCGGACATGGCGGTCAAGCAGCCCGAGGCATTCGCCGCGGTCGCAACACAGGCGAAAGACGCCATTAGCAGTAAACAGCCGGCGGCCGGGAATTAGCGATGCTCTTCATGGTCATCGAGCATTTCAAGGACCGCGACCCGGCACCGGTTTACAAGCGGTTTGCCGGCGAGGGCCGGATGATGCCCGATGGCCTAAAGTATGTGAATAGCTGGATCGAGGTCGGGATGGACCGTTGTTTTCAGGTTATGGAAACCGACGATCCCGCGCTTCTGCAGGAATGGATATCGCGGTGGAACGACCTCGTCGATTTTGAGGTCGTGCCGGTCGTGACATCGGCCGAAATGCAGCATTTGTTTAGATCGACGGCCTAAGACTTCACGGTATGTCGGAACAGACACGACAGGTCGAAGAGATCCGTGAAGCGTTCGAGCACGAGTTCGAACGCTTTGCTGATTTGCGCCCCAGCGGACAAGCCGAAGCCGAAGCTGCCCTGCGCCAGCTGGGCGAATTGAAGGTCAAACATTCCGGCAAAAAGTCTCCGATCTCCGGCGCGATGAAGCTCATCGGAAAGGTCGCACCGGAGGAACGCGGCGACTTTGGAAAGCTGGTCCAGTCGGTCGAAAAGGCGATCACGGAAAAGCTGGACGAAGCGGATGTCCGCTTTAAGGCGTTGATCGCGGAGGCCAGGACCGAGAGCGAACGCCTCGACGTCACGCTGCCTGGCCGGCGGCCTCGCACCGGCCACCTTCACCCTATCACACTCGTCCGGCAGAAGATCGAAGACATATTCGTGTCGATGGGCTATGCGATCGAGGACG
>CAZSOE010000276.1:1214-3750 GCA_964608335.1 uncultured Chloracidobacterium sp. | reverse complement strand
TCACGTTGGAGGTCGCGGGTTCGAGCCCCGTCGGCCCCGCCACTTTCTCCAGAAGGACAATTCTAAGTTGTCGCGTTTTCGAGCCGGGCTGACGCCCGGCTTTCCTGTCGGGGTACGATCACTGAACACCCTGGTCGGGGCGCAGCGTCGTGAGCATGACCGCGTCCGTCAGCACCTTGAGCCTGACGACCGCGAAATGCTTAGCGTCGCGCGAGAATGTCAGGTCGACGATGCTGTCGGGTTCGGTCGTCAACAACAGCTTCGGTTCGCCTTTTCCCGGTTCGACCTGAAAGACCTTTGTCGCGAGGCCTTCACCCTGCTGCGATTCCTGATACACAAGGCTCCTGCTGTCGGGCGTCCATTTGAAGAACCACGCCGGCCGGATATCGAGGACCGCGACCGGCGTCTCGGAATCGACCGGTCTGACGATCACCTTCATCGGATCGTTCTCTCCGCCGCCCGCCGTATAGGCTACGAACTTCCCATCCGGCGACATCGCCCAATGGTACGTAAAAGCCTCGGGCAAATATGCGAGACCCGTGACCGGGCCGCCCTCGATCGGGACTTGGCCCATCGGCGGCGAACCTTCGTTGTACCACCTGAAAACTACGGTTTTGCCGTCGGCAGCGAACTGCGGCGATTGGGTGATGCCCGGAGCGTTGGCCAACAGCACCTGATCGCTGCCATCGATGTCCATTCGCCAAACCTGATTGCGTCCCGTTCGCCTCGAGGTAAAAACGATGTAACGCCCGTCACCCGAGACCCGGCCGCCGGAATTGTCCGTGTCCTGCGGCGTGAGCTGCATAGCATTCTTGCCGTCGGCGTCGGCGATCCAGACCGATAGGCGATCATTCTCCGTGGCATCGAAAACGATCCGCCCGTCGGGCGTCCAGTCGACCGTCTGGTGGGCGAGGGGCTCGCGCGTGAGCGCAGTCATCGAGCTCATGTCCTGAGTTTTACCGACCCAGACATGAGATTCGTCGGTGCGCTGAACGGCAACAATATTGCGACCCTCGCGATCGATGCTTACGCCGATGTAGCTGTTCAGATCGTTGGTTACGCGGGTAAGCTCGCCGGCGGCAAGCGATACGTGGAACAGCTGGCGCCGGTTCGAAGCCCCGTCCACAGCGTTGATCAGGAGGCCCTGCCCCTGCGAAAGCGGAGCGAGGGCGTCTATGCGCTCAGTTTTGCGAATGATCTGTCGTTCGGCCCGCGTCTCGGCATTCAGTTGGATGATCGACCAGCGCTCGACGCCATCGAGCTCTCGCTTGATGTAGAAGACCGAACGGCCATCGTCTGAGTATCGCGGCTTCCGGATGATCGATTCGCCCTCGAGGACGCGCATGACTTCTTCTTCGCCTCCATTTTCCGAGTTCGCCGAGATCAGTTTTGAATCGGTGACATTTACTGAGGTAGCCGGGGCAGGATCGCCATAGCGAACAAAAAGCACCCGTTTACCATCGGGCGAGAAGTTGCCAAGGTGGTTCGCCTTTTCCGCGACCTTTCTCGGCGGGCCGCCAAGAGTCGAGATCCGGAACAGGGTACCGTGGGTCCCGAACCGCGGAGCGGTTATGAAGTAAACCTGCTCACTGTCATTACTGAAACCGATGTCCCAAAAATGCACCTGTTGCGAAGGCACGATCCTGATAGCGTTCGCCTCGCTCACCCGTCTTATCCAAAGCGACCGGCCGTCGTCGTCTTCGTAGGTGACGTACGCGATGGACCTTCCATCCGGCGATATCGAAGCCAGCGCGACGTTGTTCGACTGCGAAAGCCGTCGCATAGAAAGCCGCTCCATGCTGATCGCCGGCCCGGCGACCCGGCCCGAGAAGTAATACCAGCCGCCAAGGGACAGCAATGGCACCAGGATCGCCGCGGCCACCAGCCAGGCTCGCGAGCTGGTGCGTGCCTCACGATAGAAACGCCTGACAAAACTATCGACAGACGGCGGCTCAAAACTTCTCGAGCGCATTGCGTCGAGGATCAGGCGAACCTCATGCATCGAACCGAAGCGTGCATTCGGCGATTTCGCAAGGCACTTATCGATCATCAGAGCCAACGCGTGCGGCACCTGCGGCCGGCTCGCCGAGACCGGTTTCGGGTCACGCGTGATGATCTGGCGAACGACGTCGCCGTAATTCTCGCCAACGAACGGCCGTACGCCGCACAGCGCCTCGTACATCACGATACCGAGGCTGAATATGTCGGTACGGTGATCGACGTCGCGGGCTTCCGCCTGCTCGGGCGACATATAGGACGGCGTTCCGATGACCTGGCCGGGCGCGGTGATCTCGTGAAGCGTCGCGGCTCGGGATAGTCGCTCCACATCGATCTGGGCCAGGCCAAAATCGAGGATCTTCGGCACGCCGGAAGCCGAGATCATGATGTTGCCCGGCTTGATGTCACGGTGGATAACGCCACTTTCGTGGGCGTGCGAAAGCGCGTCGGCTACAGGTACGAACCAGTCCAGAAACCTGTCGAGCGGAAGACCGTCATCGGTGATCAGCTCGCGGAGCGTTATGCCGTCGACGTATTC
>CAZSOE010000276.1:0-1204 GCA_964608335.1 uncultured Chloracidobacterium sp. | reverse complement strand
CCATCGTTATGAACGGTCGGCCGTCGAACTCTTCAACGGAATAGATCGTGGCTACGTTCGGATGGTTAAGGGTCGCAGCGGCCATCGCTTCGTTGCGGAACCGGCGCAGGAAGCCGCTGTCGCGAACAAAGTGCGTAGGAAGTATCTTGAGCGCGACCGGGCGATTGAGTTTTGTGTCCGTGGCCCGATAGACCTCACCCATTCCGCCCGATCCGATCGCGGCTTCTATGCGGTAATGCGCGATTACCTCGCCGGGCGCGAAGGACTCGGGGTGCACGGCAACCGGCGGCGTGATGTCACCGACGATGGGTTGCTCGATAAAGTCGCCAACCTCGGTCTCCGCCGCGAGCAGCGATTCGACTTCGCGCCGCAGGTAGTCGTTACCGTGGCAGTGCTCGTCGAGAAACGCGGACCGTTCCGCAACCGGCAGATCGACCGCCGATTCGAAGATCTCGCTCACTCGTTCCCACTGCTCGGGCGTCATCCGGTCTATGAGTCTTGTTTCAGTTCTCGAAAAAGCCAGGCACGAGCGACATTCCAGTCGCGGCGGACCGTGCGGGTGGAGATATCGAGCGTTTCGGCAACCTGATCTTCGGTCAGACCGCCAAAATACCGCAGCTCCACGATCTGCGCCTGCCGCGGGCTGAGCTCCGCCAGCCGTTTGAGCGCCTCGTCGAGGCCGATAACGTCGGCCTGTTTTTGGTCGGCGACGGCGACATCATCTTCCAGGGTGACCTGAAGCCGGTCACCGCCGCGCTTCTGGCTCAGGCGTCGACGCGCCGTGTCAACCAGGACGCGGCGCATCAATTGCGAGCAGATCGCGAAAAAGTGGCTCCGGTCCTGCCAGTTTACGCGGTCGGAGTCGATCAGTTTCAAATACGTCTCGTTCACAAGCGCGGTGGTCTGCAGCGAATGTCCGGCCGATTGCCGCCGCATATAGAGATGCGCGATCCGCCGAAGCTCGTCGTAAACGATCGGCAGCAGGTCGTCGATCGCAGCGGCGTCGCCGCCCCGCCATGCCAGTAGCAGACGGGTTATCTGCGATGGATCCGGCCGGACGGTTTGGTCAGGGGACATAACACTTTCGGCTCCGAGCTGCGGTTTCGGTAAGGGAATTCTAGCATACGAGCGTTCACCAACTTTTGTTGCCGCACCGTGTCCGGTTTTCGGCACCTTTTCCGTCTGATGTTGATGAGGGCGAGTG
>CAZSOE010000275.1:0-3751 GCA_964608335.1 uncultured Chloracidobacterium sp. | reverse complement strand
AGGCCGCGCCGACAGCGCGGCCTTCTTTTGGTGTTGCGGACGAGGGCGTCCGGGCTCCGCACTGCGGATCGCGCTAGACGGTGAACGGCGCGTTTTCGAGGTACTGCTTTAGATATGCGAGGAACTTCTCGGCGTCGGCGCCGTCGACTACGCGGTGGTCGTAGGTGAGGGCGAAGTAGGCCATGTGACGGATGGCGATGTAATCGTCACCTTCTGGTGAGGTCATTACCTTGGTGCGCTTCTCGATCGTGCCGACGCAGAGGATCGCGACCTGCGGCTGGTTGATGATCGGCGTGCCAAAGAGACCGCCGAACACGCCGGGATTCGTGATCGTGAACGTGCCGCCCTGAACTTCATCGGGGTTGAGCTTTTTCGCACGGGCGCGGTCGGCGAGATCGTTCGCGGTCACGGCAAGCTGCGAGAGCGAAAGCGTGTCGGCGTTGCGTATGACGGGCACGATCAGGCCCCAGTCGAGAGCAACGGCCATCCCAAGGTTGATGTCGCCCTTATAGATGATGTTGTCGCCATCGACCTGCGAGTTGACGATGCGGTGCTCGCGGATCGCGGCGGTCACGGCCTGGAAGATGAACGGCATAAAGGTGAGCTTGGTGCCGTACCTGGCCTGAAACGCGTCCTGGTTGCCCCGGCGGAATTTCGCCACCGGCGTCATGTCGATCTCGTAAACGCTCGTAACGTGCGCCGACGTCTGCTTCGAGAAAGTCATGTGCTCGGCGATCTTCTTTCGCATCACGGACATTTTCTCGACGCGGTCTTCGAGCGTGGTCGTAGCAGGTTGGGGCGCGACGAACGCGGCGGGCTTCGGCCTTTGGTCTTCGGCCTTTGGTGTTGGGAGCGATGCGGCACCTTTGACGAGCAGTTCTTCCGGCTTTAATGCAGCGCCGGTCTCGATGAATCCCAGGATGTCGTTCTTGGTCACGCGGCCGCTCAGGCCGCTGCCCGGGATGCGCGTGATGTCGATGCCATGTTCCGCCGCGATCTTGCGGACCAGCGGGCTGGATTTCTGCCGGCGAAGCTCATCAATATCAGAGTGCGGAGTGCGGACCGTGGAGTGCGGAGTTGCCGCAGCAACAGCAGCTTTGGCCTGCCCATTGTCTCCCGAAACCGGCAACGCAACTGCGGGCTGAGGACTTGGGGCTTGGGACTTTGGACTTTGGACTGGGGTCGAGCCTTCCGCACCGACCATCGCAAGCACCGATCCGACCTCGACGGTCTCGCCTTCATTCACGCTGATCGAGAGCAGTTTTCCGGCCGCGGGGCTCGGGACTTCCGCGTCCACCTTGTCGGTCGAGATCTCAAGCAGCGGCTCGTCCTTAGCAATATCGTCGCCGACTTTCTTGAGCCATTTAGAAACGGTGCCCTCGGTGATCGACTCGCCCATTTGGGGCATGACGACCGCGGTAGCATGATCGTCGTCTGTTGATCGTTGATCGTTGGCCGGAGCAGTGACGGTCTTTGGTTCCGGGCGTGTTTCTTCGACGTGGGACTCTGGTTCCGATGCCGCGATCGGTGCTTCAACCTCTTTGGTTTGACTGCTGCCCGCTGACCGCTGAGGGCTTTCGGCAGGCTTCTCGCCTTCTTCGCCGATCACGGCAACGACGGTGCCGACCTCGACCGTCTCGCCTTCCTGAACGTTGATGGCGAGCAGCGTCCCGGCTCCGGGGCTCGGCACCTCGGCGTCGACCTTATCGGTCGAGATCTCGAGCACGGCCTCGTCCTTCTCGATACGGTCGCCGACCTGTTTCAGCCACTTCGAGACGGTGCCCTCGGTGATCGATTCGCCCATCTGGGGCATCACGACTTCAACGCTCATAAGCGAATAGGATACAAGAAAGCCGGGCAGAAACGCGAGTGTGAACGAGCGCGCGGTAATGGGTCAGTTTCAAAAGGGCGGGTCTATGTATCCTCTGTGACCTTTGTGTCCGGCCTTTGTGCCCTTTGTGTTTTACGCTGGTCCTGACACAAAGGACACAAAAAAGAGAAGACACAAAGGTCACAGGGAGAGTTCAAACTGAACCATGACTCGAGCGTACCCGTCAGCCGCCGATCAATCGGGCGATGAAAAATGCCGCAGCGGCTGCCACACTGCCGATAAAACACGTCTGCAACGCGCTTTTGAGCGGACGGCTTCCGGTGAATCGGCCCTTTACGTAGCCAAAGACGAACAAGGCGGCGATCGTGATCGCGGCCGACCATCTCAATGCATCGTGCGCTTCCGCCATTGCGATATACGGGGCCAGCGGAATAAGACCGCCCACGACATACGCACCGCCGATCGTCAAGCCGCTCTGCAGCGCGCGACGCGGTCTCGGTTTCTCGAGCCCGAGCTCGAATCGCATCATAAAATCGGCAAAGTCCTTTGGCCGCTGGGCGAGCGATTCGACGATCGGCATGCTTTCGTCACGAGTGAGGCCGTAGGATTCGAGGATCTCCGTCACCTCGTCCTTCTCGTGCTGGAGCATCTTGTCGATCTCGTAGATCTCGCGTTTGTACTCGCTCGCGTAGTGTTCGACGTCGGAGCGTCCGGCAAGATAGCCGCCGAGGCCCATGGCGATCGAACCGGCAACGATCTCGGCGAGGCCCGCCGTAACAATGATGCCCGTCGAAACGACCGCTCCGGACAACCCGGCAGCAAGCGCGAACGGCACCGTCAGCCCGTCAGCCATTCCGATGACCGCGTCACGGACGACCTCGCCGGACGTGAAGTGCTTTTCTACATGCAGAGTTTGGGCCATATCACCCACGGCGGAGACGAAAGATCGAGATCATCGTTACGATATAAACGATCAGGAACGCGGTCGCCAGTAGAAAGTACAACGCCGACTGACGAATGTAATATGCGAACATCATCGCAAGGAAAAACAGGAACGAGAGCACGGCGACAAAGCTCGCCCTCTGCAACTGGGCCGCGGATACGGCATCTGGAGGTCGCTCTTTCAATGTGGGCTATCCTTCGGCAGTCGTCGGGTCGATGATCGACCGCACTTCTGTGATCTGATCGGCCGGAAAGCCCCCGCACTTCGCGTGTTCACGCACAAGAGCCTCGCTGGGTGCGATGTAGATACAGTAGATCTTATCGTCCGTAACATAGCTGTGAAGCCACTGTATCTCGGGGCCGAGTTCGCGAAGGACATTGCATGAGCTTTGCGATATGGCCTGTAAAGCGTCGGCGGTTGAGGCTCCTACACCCGGAATGCTGCGTTCGATAACGTATTTGGGCATTGATATTCTCCTGTGGATTTGCTCTTTCAATAGAATATGGCAAGCTATCGACAGAACAAAACCACCCAGTCTGTTGGCGATAACACGATGAAGAACTTTATTCTGACGACCCTCTGCTTTACTGTCCTCGCGTTCAACGTCGCGGCACAAGAGCCCTCGATGACGGCAGCCGATTACGCCCGCGCCGAGAAGATGCTGAGCTACAACACGGCACCGTTGATCGATCGCTCCGCCGTTCGCGCGACCTGGCTGCCAAACGGAACCTTTTGGTATCAGGCGATGACGCCGACGGGCAGGGAATTTGTCCTGATCGACCCGGCAACGGGCTCGCGAAAGACGGGCGCTCGATTGGCAGATCTTGGCGTAACTCCGCCGGCAGCGGCCCGGCCTCCCGGCGGCGGCAACGGCATTGCTTCGCCTGACGGCAGGAAGACGGTTTACATCAAGGACTGGAACCTTTGGGTCCGCGACATCGCGTCGGGCAAAGAGACGCAGTTGACTTCAGATGGTG
>CAZSOE010000274.1:0-3766 GCA_964608335.1 uncultured Chloracidobacterium sp. | reverse complement strand
GGCGTCAACTGCAGATGCCAGGTTTTGATACCGCCCGTGATCTGCTCTTCACCGATGTAATCGATCTTGTAGTTTGCCCTCAGCTCGTCACGTGACATATTCATAAAGCTGAGCGCGTTGCCGACGCCTTGACGACCTTGGGCCTTCTTGACCTTGCCCACGATCACCTGATTCAGCCGCGGACGATAGAGCTCATAGTCCTCACCGATCACAGACATCTGTTCCGCCACAGGTTTTGTCCAATCGACGCGCACGTACATGACACGCTTCGCGGTTTTGGGAAGATAGCTCGTCGTTCCGACCGACGTATCGGAAACGTTGAGTTGCGGATTGTGCTTTACCATCGTCACGCCGGCTGAGAGGGACTGAAGCGTCTTGTTGTAGGTGTCCATCCTACGGAGGATCTCGCCGAGAATGTTTTGCCCACTCGCGGGTTCCACTGAAACAACTGAAATAACGGTCGCGAAAAATATGGCCGAAAGGCTTGATCTTAAAACTCTTCTCATAACTCTTTGCGGAAGAACTAGTCTTTGGCTTGGACGGCTTGGGCCGGAGTTTGGTTTGCCGGGGGCTTGCGATCGAACCACTCTTTGGGCGTGAGAAAGATGAACGCGAGGATCAGAATGCACAGCACGTCCCACTGCCACGAGGCACGTTCGTAGTTCCAGTTGATGACGTTCTTCATACAATGTGCCCGTCGCGCATCTGGATCGTTCTGGAACAGACGGCCGCTGCGTCCGGGTTGTGCGTGATCATGATGATCGTCTGGTTGAACTTCTCATTCAACTCCTTGAACATATCGAGCACGATCCGCGAATTCTCGGTATCGAGATTTCCGGTCGGCTCATCCGCGAGGATGATCGCCGGGCTGTTGACGATCGCACGCGCCAGCGCGACCCGTTGCTGCTCGCCGCCCGACAATTCAAGCGGCTTATGATGCATTTTATCTTCGAGTTTGAGCAGCCTCAAGATCTCGCGCCGCTTACCGGCGTCCTTCGCCCCGTTCTGCGTATGGATCCTCTCGGCGAGGCGGAGATTGCCCTCGGCCGAAAGTGTCGGGAACAAGTTGAATCGCTGAAAGACAAAACCGATCTTACGGCGGCGAATATCGGTCCGGCGTGCGTCTGATACTTTTGAGAGGTCTTCGCCGTCGATCACGATCTGGCCGCTCGTCGGGCTGAGCAGGCCGCCAAGCAGGTGCAGAAGCGTCGATTTGCCGCAGCCCGACGGGCCCATCACGGCGACGAACTCGCCCTCTTCGACATCGAGCGACACGCCGCGAAGCGCCGGCACATCCAGCTTACCGACCTTGTAAGACTTCTTCAGATCGACCGTGCTGAGGATTGCGGCCATTCGGTCAGGGACGGAAGCGTGTGACGCCCGTATTGACGGGCGCGGTTGATGCGGGCTGGGCCGCGACTTCGGCGAGCTTGAGGTCGAGGTCGACCTCTTCCAGCTTCCACGAATTCTGCAGCACGAAGGCCGCGTCGGGAAAAACGTTGCCGATCATAACGTCCTCAGGCGACTGGTACGTCAGCTTCATTGAATACCGTTCCTTGATGCGCGTCACCTGGATCTCGAGCGGCAGGTTAGCATAGTTGCCCGAGGTGGTCAGATTGCCTTCCTTTCCGTAGATGATGTCAGATTCGATCTCGCCCTTGGCATCAAAGATCTGCTGACGAGCGAGGCGAATACCGCCGACACGATCGAACCAGAACCGGCGCGCGATCGTCAGGCCGCCGTCCGGCTGCTTCACGAACTCATCGAGCAGGTAGTAACCGCGAGTAACGGTTCTCAGAGGCGATTGCTTGTCCTGACTCTTGTCTTCCTCATCAACGAAGATCGTACTTTGGGTATAAAGATTGGCGTCGTCGGTCGGCCGCACCAGCATGGCGTCCGTAAAATGCTGCGGGCGGAGATTGGCGAAAGCGTTGACGTTCTCCTTGGCGACCTTACCGTTGCCAAGATCGGTGACCGTCAAGGTCTTCTGCAAACGCGAATAGTCCGCGCTGTTCGTACCTTTAACGAATTTTTTATACTTGCCCGATCCGCCGTCCTGAAGGATCGCGACGCGGAACGTCTGGCCGTCGGATGTCATTTGTGCGACATCAGACTTTATGATCGGCACCTGCACCTTGAGCAGGATCTTGCCCGGACGCTGCACAACGACCTCGCCATCGGCGTTACGATAAACTTCTTTGCTGCCGAATTCGGCGAAGGAATTGTCCTCGAACTTTAGGTCCATCTTTGCGCGCATCGAATTCACGCGCGCAAAACGGTTGACCTCGCGCACGAGATCGCCCTGACTGGCGTTCTCGGTCTTGAGCAGACGCGCAGTTGGTTTATCCTGCTTGACCTTGATACACCCGGTCGCAAAGACAAAAAAAGCCAGTACTAGTACGGTTCTCTTACTCAAGGTTTTTTGTTAGCGGAGAGCTTATTTCCTGAGATGTGGACGCCGAGCGCGGGCGTTGGCCACAAAATAGCTCCCCAAATTACTCAAGCCGAAGATGATACCACGTCAAAACGCCATATACAACGGCGAAAGCGGCCGGAAACGCGACCCGAGGGCCGCCGCTTCCAACCGCAAATCTTTTCAAATCAATAACTTAACCCGAAAAAACACCCGTGCTCCGCGTCAGATAGTCCTGCATCGTGTATGCGAACATTATCGCCAGCCAAAAGAAGCTGCCGACAGCCGAGAGCCAAATAAGCCGGGGGCTCCAGCGAACGTGCATGAAGAAAAGCATCACGAACGTCATCTTGGTGAACGCGATCCCGAGAGCGACCAGCGTGTTCGCTCCGGGAAAGATGAAGTCCATGTCAACGGTCGCCGCATAGTATGTCAGCACCGTGCCAACAACAAGGATCGCAAAAACCCCGAGGTATCCCGGAATACCAATATGCTGTTCGTGTGGATCGCCAACAAATTCAGCCATTGCGTGCTTTTCAGCCATAAACTTCGCTAGTGTGCAAAATGCCTGCCCAACAGGTAGAGCAGCGGGAACAGGAATATCCAAACGATATCGACAAAGTGCCAGTAGAGTCCCGACATCTCGACCGGCATGTAATAGTCGTGATTGTAATAGCCCTTCCACGCGGTCCACAGGAGCCACGTCATCAGGCCGAGGCCGACGATCATGTGCAGGGCATGGAGGCCCGTCATCACAAAATACAAGTAGAAGAAGATGCGGACCTTGTCGCGGAACTTGTCCGCGTCGAGAGCTCCGTTCGAATAATAATGAACGCGTTCATCGGCCGTGAGATAACCGCCTTTCTCGGCCATCTCGGGCAGCTTCATGTCCACTTCCTTGTTTATCTGAAACTCGCCCCGCGGATTTGCGTGAGCCTTTGCGGCCGGATCCGCCGATGCCGCCTCGGCGCGCGTTTCGAACGGCAAGGCGAAGTTCGACCGGCTATGCTCGCCTTCCTTGATCCGTTTGTTCCACCCCTGGACCGGTATCAATCCGTGTTCGTATTTGTCGGAGTACTCGATGACCTTGACGCCGAGGAACGTCGCGCCAAAGATCATCGTGAGAACGATCATCACGAGCTGCATCCGCCGGTTACTGTTCTGGGCAAAATAGACGGTCAGGGCCATCGTCAGCGAGCTGACGATCAGGACCAACGTGTTAAGCCCGCCCCAAAATGCGTCGAGATGATTTGAACCTGCGGCGAAGGCCATCGGGAACCGCGAGCGATAGACCAGATACGCCGTGAACAGCCCGCCGAAGAACATGATCTCCTGGACCAGGAACATCCACAT
>CAZSOE010000273.1:0-3768 GCA_964608335.1 uncultured Chloracidobacterium sp. | reverse complement strand
AGCCGCGGATCTACGCAGATGAACGCGGATAAAACCTGGTTTTGATCAGGGTTTCTGATCCGCGTTATCTGCGCTTATCCGCCGCAAAAACGATCTGATGACTTATTCAAGATTAGACAACCGCTCTCACGACCAGATCCGCGCGACAAAGATCACGCCGAACATCTTGCCGTACGCCGAGGGTTCGGCCCTGATCGAAGTAGGCGGAACGAAGGTCATTTGCACCGCCTCGGTCGAGGATCGCCTGCCGTTTTTTCTGCGAAATAAGGGTGTCGGCTGGGTGACGGCCGAATATGCGATGCTGCCCCGCGCGACGAGTACGCGGACGCAGCGCGAGCTGCAAAGGCCTTCGGGGCGGACCGCGGAGATCCAGAGGCTGATCGGCCGCAGTATGCGGGCCGTGGTGGACACAAGCCGGCTCGGCGAGCGCCAGATCGTCCTCGACTGCGACGTCATTCAGGCTGACGGCGGCACACGCTGCGCTTCGATCACCGGCGCGTATGTCGCGCTCGCGCTTGCCTGCCGGCGACTGATGAAACAGGGCACACTGAAAACATCGCCGATCATCGGAGAAGTCGCCGCGATCAGCGTCGGCGTCATCGATGGCACGCCTATTCTCGACCTCGCATACGCCGAGGACAGCGAGGCCGAGGTCGATATGAACATCGTCTGCACCGGCGAAGGCAAGTTCATCGAGCTCCAAGGCACCGCCGAACGCGAACCCTTTTCGCGCGAGCAGATGGACGAAATGCTCCTGCTCGCCGACAAAGGCATCAAACAGCTTTTCTCCATACAGCGATATGCGCTTGGCGCAAATCCGTAGCCTTCGCCTAAAGACGCTCAAGAATACGTCTCTGTTGACGGACGGAACCGAAGGGTATACATTTGCGCTTGTCACGTCATGTTTGTAGAAGGCCCCAGCTTTGTTACAAAGCCCTTTTGGCTGCGTTTAGGACTCGCCATCGGGATGGTCGTGGGCGCGGTGCTCCTCGCTCATGGCCTCTGGCTCGTGATCGACCGGCCTATCTCGTCACCGCTCTTCCTGGCGGTGATGATCCTGAGCGCATGGCTCTGTGGCTTGCGCATCACGATACTCACGGCCATCCTGAGCGGCTTCGCGATCAAGTACTTCTTCGTCGTCCCATACAACGAGCTAATTGGCGATAGACAGGACATGGTCCGCATCGCGGTTTTCGTGATCGAAGGTATCCTGCTCGCATGGCTCATCCAGAAGGTCAGGGTCGCCAGCGACCGGATCAAAGCTTCGCGCGAGGAATTGCGGGCTCTCACCGAACATCAGCGCACCGTTCGCGAACTTGAGCAGAAGAGGATCTCGCGTGAGATACACGACGAATTGGGTCAGGCCTTGACCGGTCTTAAGATGAAGATCCATTTACTCGAGCGAAAGACGAGGGATACTGGCGGAAAAGGGGTTTCGTCGGACGAGCTTGTAGGTCAATTGGACGATCTTTTACAGCTTGTCGACGGAACGATAACTTCCGTCCGCCGGATCTCCTCGGAGCTCCGTCCGTCGATACTGGACGACTTTGGGCTGGTTGCCGCGATCGAGTGGCAGGCGCGGCATTTCGAACGCGAGATGGACACGGTCTGCCTCTTTCGCAGCCACACCGACGAACTGGAATTGGAAGGTGAGACCGACGTGGCTGTGTTCCGGATCATTCAAGAGGCACTGACGAACGTCGCCCGCCACGCCAATGCGAGCCGCGTTTCGATCACGCTCAAGCCACTTAGCGATCATCTCCTGCTCCGGGTCGAGGATAACGGCCGTGGCGTGGATCCAGACAAACGCAGGACAAAACCGTCGCTCGGCATCCTCGGCATGCAGGAGAGAAGTCGACTGATCGGTGCCGCCTTGACGATAGGCCCCCGGCGCGGTGGCGGCACCGTTGTGGAACTTAAAGTGCCCCTAGGCAAGAAGAGTACGTCCGACCATGATGAAAGTCCTATTGGCCGACGATCATACGATCGTTCGACAGGGGTTGAGGCAGCTGCTCAGTCTTGATCCGCAGATCGAGGTCGTCTCCGAGGCGAGCAGCGGCATCGACACCCTTGAATATCTTCGTCAGCATCCTGCGGATGTCGTGGTGCTGGATATTACGATGCCGGGGCGAAATGGCCTCGACACTCTGAAGGACATCAAACGGCTGTATCCTAAGATCGCCGTGATCGTCCTGAGCATGCATCCAATGGACCAGTACGCGGTCAGGGTGATAAAGGCCGGGGCTTCGGGCTACATAACCAAGGAAGCTGCTCCGGACGAACTGCTGGACGCGATAAGAAAAGCGTATCGGGGCGAAAAATACATTTCGGCGGACGTCGCTGAGCTGCTCGCGGAATATGTCGAACACCGCGTTGGCGGCAAGCCTCACGAATCTCTTTCGGATCGTGAATTTGACGTGATGCGAATGATCGCCCTCGGTAAAAGCATCGGGGAAATTGCCGAGGAGCTAAATCTCAGCGCCAAAACGATCAGTACTTATAAGTCACGCGTACTGGAGAAAACGGGACTCGGCTCTACCGCCGAAATTGCCCGATATTCTGTCGAACATTCCATTATTTGATCCACGTCACCAATCCTGCGCTGTTTTCTTACAGAGCGTAGTCGTCCGCCTACAGACGATTCGGAATATCCCCGCAGCATTCTCAGATTAGCCCGATTGTAACGCCTTACCGGGCGGTTTAACTTGGAACGTCACATTCTCCACTACAAGTGAAGAAATGGATCCAATGTGCGATCGGGTTGGCACGCCAACCTGAAGCTCCACCCGCACATTCCACTTCACCCAAAGGACGAAGCAGCGGAATTAGATCAGGCACTTGGGATCATATCTTCGAGATGTCGGCCAGATCTTGCAGGATCGCTGCCAGTGGACGGACTCAGGATTCCGGACGTGTCCGGGATGGGCGCACGGCTCGTTTCCTCCTCAAGGAAAATTGGTAAACTTCGCGGGCCGTGCGTCAAAAATCTATTGGGCTGAGTTACCCGCCGGAATTTGAGGAGGAAATCGGTGGGGGCGCATTCGTCAGGGCTCATTCCGATCGCCCTGAACAGCAAAAATGAGGAGGAACTAACAGTGAAAGTGTTTTCAAGGTTGCCTTTGATAGTCCTGGTGCTTCTCCTGGCACAGGTCGCTATTCAGGCGCAGACAACAGGAACGATCTCGGGCACGGTGAGCGATCCGCAAGGTGCGGTGGTTGCCGGAGCGACCGTGGTGGTTACAAACAACGAAACAAAGCAGGAATTCACGACGACGACGAACGACGACGGCGTGTTTAGGATCGCAGCGGTCCCGGCCGGCACTTACACCGGCACGATCACGGGCAGCGGGTTCAAGACGCTGATCGTCAAGGACATCAAGGTCGACGTCGGTTTGGCATCTAGCCTCAAGCTCGCTATGGAGGTCGGTGCGCAGACGGCACAGGTGACGGTGACGGGTGGCGGCGAGCTGCTTCGTACCGAGAACCCGACGGTCGGTACGACGCTCACGGGCCGTCAGATCACCGACATCCCGACGGCATCGCGCGATGCCCTGGACCTGGTGCTGGCGATGCCGGGAACGACAACCCCGGGACGTCCCCGAACGTCGACCATCAACGGTCTTCCCAAGGGAGCGTTGAACATCACGCTTGACGGCGTCAACGTCCAGGACAATACGCTCAAGTCGAGCGACGGTTTCTTCACCTATGTTCGTCCGCGAACGGATGCGATCGCCGAGGTCACGACCTCGACATCGAACCCCGGTGCGG
>CAZSOE010000272.1:0-3783 GCA_964608335.1 uncultured Chloracidobacterium sp. | reverse complement strand
CTTCTTCGATAAGGTGGAGGACTTCGGCCCGCCGCTGGATCAAAGGGACCTCTTCGCCATCAGACTGGTCGCCCGCTGACGCAGGCGGTTCTGACTTGTATGCCTGCCCGACCTTTGCGTACAGGTCCCAACAGTAGTAATCGAAACTCTCGCCCTTCGCCTTCAGTTCGGCATCGAGCTTCTTGATCGCGTCAAGATCGCGATTCTCGAGATAGATGAAGCCCACGACGACATCAGCGACCTGCACTCCGGTATTGTCGATGTAATTCTGCACCTCGACCTGTTTGCCGGTCGCGGTCAGAATACGCTGGAAAGTATCTCCGAGGACCGAATTGCGCACGTGGCCGATATGCGCGGCCTTATTCGGATTGACCGATGTGTGCTCGACGCAGACCTTTGAACCCGCCTTGCCACCATCGGGCAGCGGATCGGCCGCGGCATTGTCGGTCAGGAATCGCGCGCGATCGAAAAAGACGTTGAGATAACCCGGACCAGCGATCTCGATGTGATCGATGGATTCAAGCGTATCAAGTTGTCCCTTCAGCGCATCCGCTATCGCGCGCGGATTTTGTTTTTCACCGGTCTGCTGCTTGATAAGTTTCGCCAGCTCGAAGGCGACCGGGAAAGCCAGATCGCCCATCTCAGGCTTTGGCGGTACCTCGACCGCGATCTCGCCGAGCTGAACACCAAACTCCGCGAGGGAGCACCGGACAACCTTGTTCCGGATCGTTTCTTGTAATTCTAAGAGGCGCACAGTTAATGAGATCCCGATCGGACAAAAGGACAAGTATAAACGTTTAGAAGGGTTTTGCTTAACGCGGGATCAGCCCTGCGAGCCCAGAACGCCGGCGATGTATCGCTCCACCAGCCTCAGGTTGTCGTCGGAGAGGTCAAGGAACTCGACACCAAAGCCTTCGCCGGGCTGCATGTTTCGGACTATTGCCGTGCAGGTCGGAAGGTGGGTCGAGACTGGAACGCTGAAACGCAGGTTCAGGATCGAGCCGATCGGGTAGACCTGACGGCTTTCTACGAAGGCACCTCCGATACTCAGGTCGCGGAGACTCTCGTCGGTGCGCGTGAAGATGCCGTCCTGCCCGATCCAAAGCTGGGTCTTAAGGCTGACGCGCCGATGTTTTCGCTGCTGTTCGTAGTTCATCGCCTTTGCACGAACACTTTGCCACCATCGGCCCGTGTCGGCAAGCGTAATTTCGATTTCATCTGCAAAAACGCTAAACTTTGTTGTTTACGGGTGATGGAGAAAAGAATAGACCGAAAAAAGATCGCCGACGGCGTGAGGCTGCTGCTTGAGGGCATAGGTGAGGACCCGGCCCGCGACGGCCTGCGCGATACGCCCGAACGAGTTGCCGATTTTTACGCAGAGCTGACAGAGGGAATGTGGGTCGACGCGAGCGAACAGATCGTACCGCTACCGGGCGATAAGCATGACGAAATGGTCCTGGTGAAGGACATCTCGATCGCCTCGGTTTGCGAGCATCACCTAGCGCCCTTCGTGGGCAAATGCCACATTGCCTACATCCCAAAGAACGGGCGTATCGTCGGGCTGTCAAAGCTCGCCCGTGTGGCCGAGACGTTCGCGCGTCGACTTCAAGTCCAGGAACGCCTCACGCAGCAGATCGCCGAAACACTCTACGATAAGCTGCAGCCGATCGGTGTAATGGTAGTTATCGAAGCCGAACATACCTGTATGACACTTCGCGGCGTCAAAAAACCCGGCGCAAAAACGATAACATCGACCGTGCTCGGCGGCTTTAGAAAAGATTCACGCACCCGCGCCGAAGCGATGGCACTGATAAAAGGTTAGACAACTTGTCACTTGTCACTAACCACTATCAACTGAAGAGGGCAATTATACGCAATGAAGAAAATACTTAGCTTACTCCTTATCTTCTCATTTACTCTTTCCGCTGCCTCATCGCAGGACCTGACGGCGAAATTCGACGCAAACAAGATGCGCGACCGCGTGGTGCGGCTTTCGGCGGACGACTTTGAAGGTCGCGGACCCGGGAACGCGGGCGGCAAGCGTGCGGCGCAGTATATTGCCGATCAGTTGAAGGCCAGCGGCGTGAGGCCCGCGAACAAGGGCAGCTATTTTCAGAACGTAAAACTTGTTGGCGTTAAGGCCGATCCCAACACGACACTTCGGGTCGGCAGCGTGTCGTTCAAATTTGCCGACGAATTTGTTGCAACGACCAGCGCGCAAAAGGCGAGCGTATCCGTAGATGCCGATCTGGTCTTCGTCGGCTACGGTATCGACGCACCGAATTACAAGTGGAACGACTACAAAGGGCCGGCCACCGATTACCGCGGCAAGGTCCTGATGATGATGGTCAACGATCCGCCCGCCACCGCGGCCGAGCCTGACCTTTTCGGGGCGAAAGCTCTGACTTATTACGGCCGCTGGACGTACAAATACGAAGAGGCCGCTCGCCGGGGCGCGATCGGCGTGATCCTGATCCACACGACCGAATCGGCCGCATACGGTTGGAACGTAGTCCGCACGTCGAACGGCAATTGGCGATACGAGATAGCGCGTTCGGCAACAGATCGAACGCCTTTCCTTGCGATGAAATCATGGGTGACGGACGAAGCGGCGTCAAGGATACTGAGATCGGCGAATCTCGATATCGACGATCTGAGACGCAGGGCCGCGAGCCGTGACTTCACGCCGGTCAAGACCGGCTTGCGCGTTCGTCTCGACCTCAAGAGCGAGATGATGAAATTCGATTCGCCCAACGTCGTCGGCATCGTTGACGGCAGCGACGCGAAACTCAAAAGCGAATACGTCATTTATACATCGCATTGGGACCATCTCGGCATCGGGAATCCGGACGCTTCGGGCGACCGCATCTATAACGGCGCCTACGACAACGCGTCCGGCGTCGCGGCGACACTAGGTATCGGCGATGTGCTCGTGAAAATGCCGGTCCGACAGCGGCCGAAACGCTCGTCGATCCTTGTCTTTACGACGGCTGAGGAGCAGGGTCTGCTGGGCGCCGAGTATTACTCGCTCAACCCGCTTGTGCCTCTGGCCAAAACGGCGGCGAACATCAATATCGACGGCGCGAATTTTGTCGGCAAGGTCTCGTCGTTCAGCCCGCTGGGCGCCGACCGCTCGACCCTTTGGGCGCTTGTTGAGCAGGCGGCGCAGACGCGCGGTTACAAACTCCTGCTCGACCTGCATCCCGAACAGGGCATCTTCTACCGCTCGGACCATTTTCCGCTCGCGAAGGTCGGCATCCCGGCGATCCATCTCAAGTTCGGTGAGGATTTTGACGCATCGACGAGCGACGAGGCCCGCGCATTCTTTAAGGACTACACCGCAAAGTATTACCACCAGCCGTCCGATGAGGTGAAGAATTGGTGGAGCTACGCCGCGATGGTCCAGGAAGCCGAATTCGGCCTGGCGATAGGCATTCTCGTCGGTAATGCGCGTTCGATGCCGCGTTACAAAGAGTCGGACGAGTTTTCCCCGGCGGACAGACGTCGGTTTGCCCGATGAGCCAAGCGTTCTACATAACTACTCCCATTTACTACGCTAACAGCCTGCCGCACCTCGGGCATCTGTACACGACTATCGTTGCCGATGTGATCGCGCGTCATAAGCGGCAGCGTGGGTTTGACACCTACTTCCTAACCGGGACCGACGAGCATGGGATCAACATCCAGCGTGCGGCGGTGAAAGCGGGTCGGACGGCGCAGGAGCAGGTCGACTATATCTCGGGTGAGCTGAAGCGGATGTTCGCCGATTTTGGCCTCGATACC
>CAZSOE010000271.1:0-3784 GCA_964608335.1 uncultured Chloracidobacterium sp. | reverse complement strand
CCTCGGGCTTATGGTGATCCACGCCTTTACCGGGCTATCCGCCTTTGGTTACGTTTCGAATACTCTTCTCCAGGATCTTGGCGAGGCGACGCGGCAGATCCTCACCTAGAGGGTCGGCTTATCGGGCGTGCTTCAGGGCAAGGTTTAGGAAATTCTCAAACAAGATACGTCCGTCGCGGCTTTCGTTGGGGTGTTCCCAGCGGGTCGGGTTCTTTGACCAGTCTTCAAAGGATTTTTCGAGGTGGAACTGCACACCGTAGATCATCTGACCGTCCGAATGCTTGACCATCATCTGGTTCTTGCAGAGATATGACGTCGCAAGCAGCTTGAAACCACGCGGCACGCCGTCGACCTGCACGCCGTGATTCTGCCAAACGCGCAGTATGTCGTCCTGTTTGGTGTAATCCTGCCATACGCCCGACGTTTGATCGTCGTTGCCCGCAAAGACCGGGTCGTCCTTATCGACGATCTTCACAAACCGGTATTGATACTCGACCACGCGGTCGGTCCGACGCTTGGCGAGTTCGAGATCGTCGAGCGTCTTGAGCTTTGCACCGAAGACGGAGGCAACGAGTTGATGACCGCCGCAGATCGCGAGCACCGGTATCTTTGTCCCGCGAATGAACTCCCGGAACTCATTGAGATGCTCCGGATTGTAATAATCGAAGTCGGCGTAGGTCCCGCTAAGCACTATCGCATCAGGTTCGAACTGCGTGGCGGCATCGGCGATCTCGGAGAGATGAACGGTCAGTGTTTTGGGGTTTTTGACCAGACGGACGACATTCTGGGCGATGTTGTTGCAGGCGAGCGCTGAGAGCTTACGCTCGAACTCGAGCTTGCTGCGTATGGCCGAATCCCATTCCGCACGGGCGAGGTCGGAAAGGTCCGATTCGTACCGCAGCAGGTTGTTGACGATCAGGACCTTGGCGTGCTCGATGCGCTTCTCGATCGGCTCGTACAGGCAGTAGGTGCTCTTGTTGTGCGGAAACGGCAGCTCCGCAGGTTCGGTTGTCGCGGCCACGGCGTCAAGCATGGTCAAGAAAATAGCGTCAACCCCGATGGCGACGCGCGTTAAATAATTATATCACCGTTCGCAAGCGAATAAAGCCGGTCGGTACTGGGTCAGTTTGAAAACGGCGGGTCGATCTATCTCTGTGCGCTTTGTGTCCGCCCTTTGTGGCCTTAGTGTTTTAGGCTGGTCTTAACACAAAGGACACGAAGAGAAGACACAAAGGTCACGGAGAGATTTCAAACTGAACCATGACCAAGCCGGTCATTCGTCGCGTCGCTGCTTCGTCTCGCGGTCAAAAAGCGGCATCAGTTCGCCCGGACCTATCCGGTCGATCTCGGCCCGCATCTCCTTGATAAGGGATGCACGTGCGGCCGGCGACGTTTCCATGTTTTCGAGCACGAGCAGTGAACGCTGCCATGCGGTCTCGAGGGCGTCCGCAAGCGCCGGGACCTGAGTAATGTCATACGGTACGGCAAACTCGCGGCATCCGATACGTGCGAAGACGCACATGTACCGTGCGGTTGCGAGGTCGGGACAGGAAAAGCGGCGCCGGCCTACCTTCAATTCAATGCCCAGAAGTGTGTGCTGAATAACAGCACGGTTCTCGCGCCGCGGGACCTCGATCGTACAGGCCCGCGTGCGGCCCGTTCGCACCTTTTGTTCGTAGATATTTGGAAGCCAATCCGCGCCAAGATCCTCGCGGACAGACTGAACGGCGTCCATCACGGAATGACGGAGCGAGTGACGTTCGGCTGCGGCGCGGCGGCGAAGCGGCGAATTACGCCGTCGCTAAACACGCCGAGATAAAGCACGCCGATCACGGTGATAACGAGCGCCGCCGCCACGGCCGACGACATTTTTGGAGCCGTCCAGTCGCTGGCCCGCTCCTTGAAGAACATCACTACGATAAGACGCAGATAGTAGTAGGCAGAAATAGCCGAACCGATCACTGCGACAACGACCAGCCCGGTTACAAGCGAGTTCCCGGTGCCGAGCGCCGCGCCAAAGACGAGGACCTTGCCCATAAAACCTGCGGTGAGCGGTATGCCGAGCAGCGATAGCATAAAGAGCGAAAGCGAGAACGCAAGGACCGGCGAGCGGAAGCCGATACCGTTGTAATCTTCGAAGTCGCACCGCCGGTCATTCTTTTGGGCGAGCAGAGTGACGATCGCGAATGCGCCGAGATTCGTCACCGAATACGTGAGCATGTAAAACGCAACCGCCGCAACGGCTTCGTCACGGGTGGTTTGCGTCGCCGCAAGCCCGGCGCCGACAAAGCCGACGAGAGCGTAACCCGCATGAGCGATCGACGAGTAGGCGAGCATCCGCTTGACGTTATCCTGAAGTATGGCCGCTACGTTACCGACGATGATCGTTATCATAGCCAGGACCGCGAGGGCGGATATCCACGACTCGTGCAGGTAGACCGACGCCTGAGATCCCGCGATGAGCGGAAGGCCGAATACAAACACACGAAGGAACGACGCGAAAGCCGCGGCCTTGGGTCCGGCGGCCATAAAGCCCGTGATCGGCGTCGGAGCACCCTCGTAAACAGCGGGCGTCCAAACGTGGAACGGTGCCATCGCGACCTTGAACCCGAATCCGACGATCATCATCGCGCCGCCGGCGAGCAGCAGGGCCGGAAAATTCGGGTTTACCATTCGCACCGCGATCTCCGGCAAGCTTGTCGAGCCTGTCGCGCCGTAAACGAGGGCCATTCCGTACAGCAGAAATGCCGATGCGAACGAACCGAGGATGAAGTACTTCATCGCTGATTCGTTCGATTTTAGGTCCGATTTTCTCAGGCCCGCCATCACATAGGTCGCGATCGACAGCGTTTCGAGGCCGAGAAAGATCACGACGAGATCGTTGCCGGCCGACATCATCATCATCCCGAAGGTCGCGAACATCAGCAGCGCGTGGTACTCGCCCGCCGGCACCTTCTCACGCTCGACCCAGACGGTCGATATCAGCACGGTCAAGGCCGAAACCAGTAGGAAAACAAATGAGAAACTGAGGCGCAGATTGTCGTGAGCGATCATTGCGTTCCACGCCGCCGCCGGTGCATCGCCCCACATTGTCGCCAGCATTACGCCTGAGATGATCAGTCCAATGATCGAGATCGCACCGGTCACGTGCCGCTGGCGCGGGAAAAAGCTGTCGTACAGCATCACAACGACGCCGGTGACCGCAACCACCATCTCGGGAATGATGATCGCGACGTTCGCGTCGGGCGTGATCAGATCTGTAAGCAGAAAACTCATCTTTTTAGTGGTTCCGGTCCCGCCTCGTCATTTGCCGCAGGATACTCCTCGCCCGCCTTCTTTTCCGCGACCGTCCCGCCGGCTCGGTGCATCACGCGCTCCTCGATCGCCTTGA
Organism: uncultured Chloracidobacterium sp.; assembly: GCA_964608335.1. Taxonomy (GTDB): domain Bacteria; phylum Acidobacteriota; class Blastocatellia; order Pyrinomonadales; family Pyrinomonadaceae; genus OLB17. Next base: position 393 of record CAZSOE010000271.1, on the reverse strand, counting down.
CGACCGGATCGCTGCGTTTGAGGAACGGCTTTGGAAAGACGCCCATATAGACCATAAGAACGAGCAGCGGCGCCATCAGCCCGACCTCACGCCAGCCGAGATCGGCGAGCATCTTATTCTTTTCGTTGGCCACCTTCCCAAAGAAAACTCGCTGCACCATCCACAGCAGATAGACCGCGGCGAAGATCACACCCGTCCCGGCGAGCATCGTGGCAACGTAGTTCCAATTCCATCCCGGAACGACGCCGAGCGCGTGCGACTGGAACATCCCGATCATGATCAAAAACTCGCCGACAAAACCGTTGAGAAACGGCAGGCCGACCGACGACAGGACCGTGATGATAAATATGGTCGCGTAAACGGGCATCACGTTCGCGAGGCCGCCAAACTCTT
>CAZSOE010000270.1:0-3799 GCA_964608335.1 uncultured Chloracidobacterium sp. | reverse complement strand
AGGGGCCTTATTCCCGAGAGTTGCCCATGTGGTACTGACCACGCCGGACAATTCGCGAGCCATCCCGACCGAAGCTCTTTCGACCCAGATACCGCCGGAGGTCCGCGACAAGAAGATAACTTCGACCAGTTCGGTCTCCGAGGCATTAGCGAGAGCACGCGCGTTCGCGGGCGACGAAGGTCTGATCCTCGTTACCGGTTCTCTCTATTTGGTCGGAGAGGTGAAGCGGCTTTTGACCACCGAGCCGGAATTTGAGATTTGAGATTTCAAATTTAAGATAGTTATATGCACAAACTCGTTCTCATCCGTCACGGCGAGAGTGAATGGAACAAGGAAAACCGTTTTACCGGTTGGAAGGATGTCGACCTTTCTGCGAAAGGCGTAGAAGAGGCGCATGGGGCAGGTAAGTTATTGAAAACAGAGGGGTTTGTCTTTGACGAGGCATATACATCGGTCCTCAAACGCGCTATCCGCACGCTTTGGATCATTCTCGATGAGATGGATCTGATGTGGATACCGGTGACGAAATCTTGGATGCTCAACGAGCGGCATTACGGCGCTTTGCAAGGGCTTAACAAGGCCGAGACGGCGGCGCAATATGGTGAGGAGCAGGTGTTGATCTGGCGGCGAAGCTATGACGTTCCGCCGGGGTTGCTTGAAGAGACAGACGAACGGTGGCTCGGTAAGGATCCGCGTTACTCGTCGATCTCGAATGAGAAGTTCCCAAGGGCCGAGGCACTCAAACAGACTGTCGAGCGCGTTGTCCCGTATTTTCAAACCGAGATCATGCCAAAGATCGAGAGCGGTAAACGGCTGCTTATCGCCGCTCACGGCAACAGCATCCGCGCACTGGTCAAATATCTCGATGCGATCTCCGATAACGACATCATCAAGTACAACGTCCCGACGGGAATCCCACTCGTGTACGAGATCGGCGACGATATGAAGCCGGTCCGGAATTACTACCTCGGTGACGCCGACGCGATAAAGGCGGCACAAGAGGCGGTTGCGAATCAGGGCAAGGCAAGGTGACCAGAGCCAAGAAGATAACCACGAATGCACGAATAAAACCCACTATTATTCGTGCATTCGTGGCTACCTTCTTAATCTGATAAAATACTCGTTTCGGCTGAGAGCGATTTTCTTCACCGTAATGAGCATCAAGCAGATCAGCATCCGCGGAGCACGCCAGCATAACCTCAAAAACATCGACGTCGATATACCGCGCGACAAGTTCGTGGTCATCACCGGGCTGTCCGGATCGGGCAAATCTTCACTCGCCTTTGACACGATCTATGCCGAAGGTCAGCGGCGGTATGTGGAGTCGTTATCTGCGTATGCAAGGCAGTTTCTAGATCAACTCGAAAAGCCTGATGTGGATTCGGTCGAGGGCCTGTCGCCTGCGATATCGATCGAGCAGAAGACGGTTTCGCGATCCCCGCGGTCGACCGTCGGCACCGTCACCGAGATCTACGATTTTCTTCGACTGCTGTTCTCGTCTATCGGCCAACCGCATTGTCCTCAGTGCGGCGCGGCGATCACGCGACAGTCGGTCGATCAGATAGTTGCGGGCGTCAATGAGCTGCCCGAAGGCGAGCGGGTGATGATATTGGCGCCGATCGTGCGCGGCCGAAAGGGCGAGTTTAAGAAAGAACTCGATAAACTGCATCGAGACGGGTTTGTGCGGGCTCGCATCGATGGCGAGATCCGGCAGCTCGACGAAGAGATCCTGCTCGACAAGCGAAAGAACCACACGATCGACGTGGTCGTGGACCGGCTGCTGATAAAAAACGGTGTTCGCGAGCGGTTGGCGGAATCGGTCAAAACGGCGCTCAAGCTAACAGGGGGCGGCGTTCTTATCTCTATAATCGCCGGCGAAGAAAAGCTCTAGTCCGAGAAAATGGCGTGCGTCAACTGCGGCATCAATATCCCTCCGCTCGAGCCACGGTCCTTTTCGTTCAACTCTGGCTACGGTGCGTGCAAGCGCTGCCAGGGCATCGGGACCGTGATGGAGTTGGGCGTCGACAAGATCATTCCCGATGATTCGGTGCCCGCAGGCAAGGTCGATTTTCTTCGCGGTGCCGACAAGGCTGGAGCAAGTTTCCTTCGCGGCGCCCTCGTCGCGATCATAGAGAAGTTCACGATCGGCGACCCGCTGGAGCCGCCGACCGGCAAGGAAAAGCCGCGAAAGGGGCGGATGCGGAGGCTCAAGGAAAAATTGCTGGGCACCGAGGCCGATGCACTGTTAAAAGTGCCGTTCAACGAGCTTCCACGCGAGATACGTGACGCGTTCCTGAACGGAACGAAGCGGCGGATAACTTTTCGGCACGGCGAGCATAAGTTAGAACGCGACTGGCGCGGTGCGCTGCGCGCGATGAGAGAACGGGTCGAGAATCCGCCGTCCGAAAAGGCCAAGGCCGCACTTGAGGATCTGATCGCGCCGATCGCTTGTCCCGCGTGTGATGGCCGCCGGCTGCAGGCCGACAGCCTTGCGGTCCGGGTTGCTGGGTTGGGCATCGCGGATTACACTGCGCTTCCGATATCCGAGTCGGCAAAGAAATCCGCGGCGATAAAACTCAGTGCTCGCGACGAAAGAATCGCCGGTCTTGTGCTCAAAGAAATAAAGGACAGGCTGAGGTTTCTCGATGCTGTCGGACTTGGCTACCTGACACTCGACCGGGCTTCGGCGACGCTGTCGGGTGGCGAAGGACAGAGGATCAGGCTTGCGACGCAGATCGGGTCGCAGTTGCGTGGCGTGTTGTATGTGTTGGACGAGCCGTCGATAGGCTTGCATCCTCGTGATAACAAACGACTTCTGGAGACGCTGCACGAGCTTCGCGACCTCGGGAACACGGTACTTGTCGTTGAGCATGATGAGGAAACGATCGAGCATGCCGATCACGTTGTCGACCTCGGGCCGCTCGCGGGTACGCACGGCGGCGAGGTGATCGCGACAGGCAGACCTCGCGACATCGAGAAAAATGAAGCCTCACTTACCGGCAAATATTTGAGCGGTGCGCTGAAGATCGAGGTGCCGGAACTGCGGCGACTCGCAAATGGAAACCGGATCAAGGTCAAAGGCGCACGCGGATACAACCTAAAGAACATCGATGTCGAGTTTCCGCTCGGGTTGTTCACGGTCGTGACCGGGGTTTCGGGTTCGGGTAAATCGACGCTCGTCGAAGAGATTCTTTATCCGGCGCTGTATCGTCACGTTTACCGCTCTGCGGTCGGCGAGCCGCTCGATCACGATGCTATCGAAGGCCTCGATCTTGTGGATAAGATCATCGAGATCGACCAGTCGCCCATCGGACGTATCCCGCGCTCGAACCCCGCAACATACACGGGCCTTTTCTCGCCGATACGCGACCTTTATGCGATGTTGCCGGAATCGCGCGCGAGAGGTTACAAGGCCGGACGCTTCTCATTCAACGTCAAAGGCGGGCGGTGCGAAGGCTGCGAGGGCGACGGGATGAAGCGGATCGAGATGAACTTCCTGCCCGATGTTTACGTCACGTGCGACGTTTGCCGCGGCAAGCGTTACAACCGCGAAACGCTCGCCGTCAAATACAAAGGCCTGTCGATCGCCGACCTGCTCGAAACTACGATCGAGGATGCATTCCCTCTGCTCGAGAATATTCCGCCCATCAAGCAAAAGCTGCAGACTTTGCTCGACGTCGGTCTCGGCTACATCCAGATCGGGCAATCGTCCACCACGCTCTCCGGCGGCGAGGCACAGCGTATCAAGCTTGCCAAGGAACTTTCAAAACGCGCGACCGGCAAGACGATCTACATCCTC
>CAZSOE010000269.1:0-3813 GCA_964608335.1 uncultured Chloracidobacterium sp. | reverse complement strand
AGATATCGCTCGACGTCGTCGAGCATTGCGGCGACGCTCTGGTAGCGGCGGTCGGGTTCTTTTTCGAGGGCTTTCAGTACGATCGTTTCGACATCGACATCGATCCGGGTCGAGCGGCGGCCGGTGCCCATTAACTCGCTGAGGGCTTTGCTCGGCAGCAGCGGCGGGTCTTCGCAGATGATGCGCATCGCTTCGGGGAGCGAGACGCTGCTGAGGTCGTACGGCATTCGGCCGGTGAGCATTTCGAATAACATCACGCCGAGGCTGTAGACATCACTGCGGACGTCGATCTCGTCCGAGCGCCCGCGCACCTGCTCGGGGCTCATATAAAGCAGCGTGCCCTTTATCTGGCCGACCTGGCTAACGCCCGTGTTGCCGCGAAAGTCGGGGTCGTTTATCCGCGCGAGGCCGAAGTCGAGAATTTTGACACCCACGCGGTCGCCTGAGAGGCTCTGCATGTCGCCGTCGTCGGTGACGAGGATGTTTTGCGGTTTCAGATCGCGATGGATGACGCCGCGCTGGTGCGCGTGGCTCACTACGTCACCGATCTGTGCAAACAGAGCGAGCTGACTTCTTATATCGCCCGCGCCGTCGCCGCTCATCGAGCGTTGGTTCTCGACAAAATTATCGAGCGGCACACCGTTCACCAATTCCATCGCAAAGAAGACGGTGCCGTCGTCCGTGCGGCCCGATTCGTAGATCGACGCTATGCCCGGATGCTTGAGCCGCGCCAGCGCTTCGATCTCACGCTCGAACATCTTTACGTGATAATCGTCCGTCTGAAGCCCGCCGCGTATCACCTTGAGCGCGACGAGCCGGTGCGGGTTCTGCTGCTCGGCCTCATAGACGACACCCATCCCGCCTTCGCCGATCTTGCGAATGATGCGGTATTCGCCGATCGTCGCTGCCGTCGCTGCCTGGACGGGATGTTGCTCGGCAGTATCGGTGCCGAAATGTCTGGTCTTAACGTTTTCCTGCTCGGGAGTGGAAACGCGGGTCTGCGCATTCAGATCGACTCGGCCGTCCGATCCGTCGTTGCTCTTAGTCATGGCTCTGCCCTCCGCGTGGGAGATTAGCTACAACTTGCAAATGTTAAACGTTAGTGTCCGTGCCCTGGTTCCTGCGATTCTAGTCCGAAGGTGGGGTAAAAAACAATATGTTCGGCGGCGGCGGGCGGCGGTTGGCGGCGGGGTTTTGGCAGGGTGCGGCGGGTGCGGAGGCGACGGTCTTTGCGCGGAGGCGGACGAGGTGGCAGAGCTGGCATCGGAGGATAGGTGAAGAACAGCAGATCTTTACCGGTTAGGCGTGCATCGGGGCCGATCAAAACCGTGTTTCCAAACACGTTTTTTATGTTTCCAAACCCCCAATTTCATAGTTCCAGGCGCCGTTTTTGCGATTCCAAACGTAAAGTTTTGCAAAAGTGGTGTGACGACGGCCCGATGCGGTTGCTTTCTCCGGGCGAAGTGTCCTAAATTGTTACCGATTCCAGTACCGCTCTATTAAAACCAAATTCTTTTTTTGAGGAGCTTACGATGAAACATCTGTTTGCGCCGAGGGCCTTTGCCGCCTTCGCCCTGTTGCTTTTTGCATCACTTTCCCTGGTCGCGCAGCGGCCTACGCCAACACGAACCCCGACGCCGACACCGGCCGCATCGCCGGCACCGGCCAGTTCGGCCAATACGTTCATCTCGGCGATCTCGTCCATGCGGTTTCGCGAGATCGGGCCGGCCACGATGGGAGGCCGCATCAACGATATCGAGGTCGCGCCGAATGACTCGCGCGTGATCTATGCGGCAACCGCCGCATCGGGCATCGTCAAATCGACCAACGGCGGCACCACCTGGACGATGATCTTCGACAAAGAAGCTGTCGGTAGCGTTGGCGATATAGCGATTGCCCCGTCAAATCCTTCGATCGTTTGGGCCGGTACCGGCGAGTCGAATAACCGCCAGAGCTCGTCCTGGGGCAACGGCGTCTACAAGTCGCTCGACGCCGGGAAGACCTGGAAGCACATGGGCCTCGATAAGACGATGGCGATCGCACGCGTGGTTATCCACCCGACGAACCCGGATATCGTTTACGTCGCGGCGACCGGCAATCTCTGGGCCGCTTCACCGGAACGCGGCGTCTATCGCACGACCGACGGCGGCAAAACCTGGCAGCTTGTGCTCAAGGTCAACGACGATACCGGTGCGACCGATATTGCCATCGATACCGAGAGCCCGACGATCCTCTACGCAGCAATGTACCAACGGCGGCGAACCGTCTTTGGCTTTAACGGAAGTGGTGCGGGCAGTGCACTTTACAAGACGAACGATGGCGGCGATACGTGGAACAAGGTCACTCGCGGCATGCCGTATGATACGACCAACGCCCCGACGCCGATGCCGGACAATCTTCTTGAGACCGGCCGTATCGCTATCGATATCTATCGCAAAGACACGAACATTGTTTACGTCACGGTCGAACATGCGAACGGCGGCGTGTACCGTTCCCTCGACAAAGGCGAAACGTGGACGCGTCAGGCCGAGATCGCCGCGGTCCCGAGGCCGATGTACTTTTCACAGATCCGCATCGATCCGAACAATGACCAGCGGGTTTGGCAGGCAGGTGTGACATTCCAGTATTCGGAAGACGGCGGCCGCACATGGACCGGCCAGTTTGGTAACACGCCGCACGCGGACACTCACGGCATCTGGATCGATCCTAAGGATTCGAATCACCTGATAATCGGCAACGACGGCGGTATCAACATCACGTATGACCGCGGCCGGAGCTGGGATTTCGCTAATACCGTTCCGCTCGGCCAGTTCTACGAGGTAGGTGCCGATAACAGCGTGCCGTATAAGGTCTGCGGCGGATTGCAGGACAACAACACATGGTGCGGTCCGAGCCAGACAACGGGTCAAAGCATCCGGAACGACGACTGGTACACGGTCGGCGGCGGTGACGGATTCTACGCCCAGCCCGACCCGAATGATCCCGACATTGTGTACGGCGAATCGCAGGACGGTAATCTGTTTCGGCGCAACGTCAAGACGGGCGAGAATAAGAGTATCCGTCCGCGCGAACCGGATGGTGAGAAGCCATATCGCTTCCAGTGGAATTCGCCGATCGTGATCTCGTCCCACGACAAGGACCTGATCTATTACGCCGCGAATTTTGTTTTCCGTTCTCCGGATCGCGGCGATAACTGGACGCGGATCAGCCCCGACCTGACGACAAATGTTGACAGGAATACACTTCCGATCATGGGCAAGGCGCCCGACCGCAATACGCGGTCGCGTCACGACGGCGTCCAGCAGTATCCGACCATCACGACCGTCTCAGAATCGCCGTTGAACAAGAACGTGATCTGGGCCGGTACTGATGACGGCAACCTCCAGGTCACCCGCGACGCACAGAATTGGAAGAATGTGGTCGACAAGGTGCCGGGTCTTCCAAAGGGAACTTATGTCAGCCGCGTCGTTGCTTCGCGGGCCGGTGAAGGCTCGGCGTTCGTGACGTTTGACGGACACCGGATGGGCGATTTCAAAGTTTATGTTTACGCCACAAGCGATTTTGGCGAGACGTGGCGCTCGATAGCGTCTAATCTGCCGCAGAATAACGGCATCGTCAGCGTGATCCGCGAACACCCGCGAACCACCAACCTACTCTTTGTCGGTACCGAATTCGGTCTGTTCGCATCGACCGATCGCGGCTCCAACTGGACGCAGATCAAGCTAAACCTGCCGACCGTGCCGGTTGACGATATCCTGATCCATCCGCGTGACAATGACCTGATCCTCGCGACGCACGGCCGTTCGTTCTGGA
>CAZSOE010000268.1:0-3840 GCA_964608335.1 uncultured Chloracidobacterium sp. | reverse complement strand
AAAAGGGTCAGGACCTTACGATCAAACTTGTCATCCCCGAGGGCTTTACACGATTCGACATTGCGAAACGGATAGTCGAGAAGTTCCCGCAGCAGCCTCCGATGGACGAGAAGGCCGTTCTGGCATTGATGGACGACGTCAGTCCGATCCGTGACATCTCACCCACCGCGACGAATCTTGAGGGCTATATGTATCCGAGCACGTATAGTTTTCCGCGCGAGACAAAACCGCAGGAGATCATCAAGGCGATGGTCGAGCAATTTCGAAAAGTCTGGAAGCCGGAATGGGCCGCGCAGGCCCGATCGATCGGCCGCTCGCCGCACGAGATCGTGACCATCGCATCTCTTATCGAGACCGAGACAGGAGTCGAAAGCGAACGTCCTATCGTTGCAGGCATCATCAACAACCGCTTAGCCAGAAACGTCCCACTCGGCATCGACCAAACCAACGTCTATATCGCCAAAATGATGGGCCGCTGGGACGGCACGATCCATAAAAGCGACCTTGAGGTAAATTCGCCCTACAACACCCGCAAACGCCCCGGCATCCCGCCCGGCCCGATCTCATCCGTCAGCGAAAGCGCCATCGAGGCCGCCCTGAATCCGGACCCGAATAACTTCCTGTTCTACGTGAGGAATGTTGATCTAAACGATGGATCACATTGGTTTTATGCTTCCGCAGCTGAATTCGAGAAGGGTAAGGCCAAATACCAGCAGTGGCTCGAAAAGGAGCGGCAGGAAAAACGGGCTAGCGAGGCCAACGCTAACCCATGACTCAAGATTCGAAAGCTCTAGTCCTTTCTCCACTTTTCCTTACGGCACTGTGTTTGCTCCTGATCAACGACTTCTCGCTGAAGGCGACCTTTCATAACGAAATTACCGGCAAGCTTTCTGATTTCGCTGGTCTGTTTATCTTCCCGATATTTTTTTGCGCGTTCCTTCCGCGAGCCAAAGCCTTCATCTTCGTGATCGTTGGTGGGTTTTTCGTTTTTTGGAAGAGCTCATATGCTCAACCGCTGCTAGATCTTTGGAACAGCCTAGGCTTAATCCCTATCAGTCGAAAGGTTGACCCGACCGATCTTCTTGCTCTTTCGGTTCTGCCTCTATCTTATCTATATGTGAAGCGCCGGTTGGCTGGCTCACCGGCAGACGGCTACCTTTTTGTGAAAGCGTCGGTTGTACTGCTGTCGGTCTTCGCCTTTACGGCCACACATTTCGTAAACGATAGAAGTGTTTGGGTGGATCACAGTTATCAGATCGCTTTGACGCGAACCGCGTTCGAAGACCGCCTACGCAGCCTGGAAACAATACGGGAAGTCAGTGTTGAGAAGATGACCGATAAATGGCCAAAGGATCAGTATCCAAAACTCGACATGAGCCCGACGGGATATTACCTCCGATTCAAGATTCGTAAGGGTTACTGTGAATCAACTGAGGTAGATTTCTTCTCGTCGTTTGAGGACAAAGCAAGCTTCGTTTTGATCGATGGGCCAATCAGCTTCCGATACTGGTGCCCTCGTGAACCTACCAAAGATGATGAAGTTGCCCTCGCAGGTATTTTCGAGGACGAGGTGATAGGCCATTTGCCGCCAGCACGTGAAAATGATTAAGCTCCTCGCCCTTGATCTCGACGGCACAACCCTGAATTCGACCGGGCACGTGCACGAGGCGAATCGAACCGCCATACGCGCCGCTGAAGAACGGGGCGTACTGGTCACGATCGCGACCGGGCGGCGGTTTCGGGATGCAAGGCCTTTGGGGCTCGATCTCGAACTCAACGCGCCGTTGATCACGCACAATGGCGCGCTGCTCAAATACGCGGTTTCGGAGGAGACGGTCGCGGTTTCCCTTCTCTCATCCGAGGCGAGTCTTGAGATCGTTCGCGTGGGTAAGGATTATGGCGGCGATGCGCTGGTTAGTACCGATCCGCACGGTCATGGCACGCTTTTGTTCGACCGCGTATCCGATGACAATCTTCCGCTGAAAAAGTATCTCCGCTGGGCCGAAAACCTTCACGGGGGTGAGGCAGGCCGCGAGGGTGTCAGTCACGTTGAACGGCTCGAGGATGTGTTGCCCTCGAAGGAGGTCGTCCATATTTCATTTTCCGGTTCATGCGGCGCGATGAGTGCGATGCTTTCGGTCCTTAACCGCGAGCTTGGCAACACGGTGACGATCCTGCCGACCATATACCCGCATCTCGATTTCACGTTGATCGACATTCTGCCGGGCGACGCGTCGAAGGGTCACGGCGTCGCGAAGCTCGCCGAACTGAACGGCCTCGGTCCCGAAAACGTCATGGCCATCGGCGACAATTTCAACGATCTCGAGATGCTCGAATACGCCGGTACCGCCGTCGTAATGGGAAACGCCGACCCGAAGTTGCTGGATCGCGATGAATTTTATACAACATTAAGTAACGACGAGGGCGGCGTGGCCGCGGCTATCGAAAGATTTATCTTGAATGGAGACAATAATTAGTGAGTAACCGAACGGCAATTATCGAAACGAACAAAGGCACGATCAGGCTCGAGCTTCTAGAGGCGGACGCGCCAAAGACGACGGAGAACTTTCGTCTCCTCGCGGACAAGAATTATTACGACGGCGTTATTTTTCACCGCGTTATACCGAACTTTATGATCCAGGGCGGCGATCCGCTTGGCGAGGGTTACGGCGGCGAATCGGCGTGGGGCGGCAAGTTTGACGACGAGATCGACCGCGGCTCGATGCTTTATGCCGGCATGTATGAAAAAGGCACGGTCGCAATGGCGAATTCGGGCCCGAACACAAACGGCTCGCAGTTTTTTATTATGCACGTCGATTACCCGCTTCCGCCGAGCTACACGAAGTTTGGCCGCGTCCTCGAAGGTCAGGATGTGGTCGATTCGATCGCGACGGTCGCTCGGAATTCGAACGACAAACCGCTCGAGCCCGTGGTGATGAACCGCGTCTTTATCGAAGGTGCAAAGTGAAACAGTGAAAAAGGTCAAGAGTGACAAAGTGAGGAACACACGCGCCGCAGGTGACTCGACAGTGTCCTTTTTCACCTTTTCACATTTTTCCTCCCTCACTGCATGAGAGCGGTCGTTCAGCGCGTCGCACGGGCCAGCGTGACGGTCGACGGCGAGGTCACGGGCAGCATCGACCGCGGATCGCTTGTTTTGCTTGGTGTTGCCGAGAACGACGCCGAATCCGACGCCGACTATCTCGTCGATAAGGCCTTGAACCTGCGGATCTTTGAAGATAACGACGGCAAGATGAACCTGTCGCTTCTTGATGTCGCCGGAGACCTGCTTGTCGTTTCGCAGTTCACTTTGTACGGCGATACGCGTCGCGGCCGACGGCCGTCATTCATCACCGCGGCCGAGCCCGAGAAAGCGAACCGGCTTTACGAATATTTCGTATCGAAGGCGCGAGAGCAGTTAGCTCGCGTCGAAACCGGTAGGTTCCAGGCAATGATGGATGTCGAGCTGGTCAATCAAGGGCCCGTGACGATAATTCTGGACAGTGAAAAGACGATCTAAGCTTATGAAATCATTTGTACTTTTGGCTATCGCCGCATTGCTCGGTTTGACCGGGTGCAACCCTGCCGCGAACAACAGCGCTAACACGCGCCGGCCGTCGAACTCGGCCAACGCAGGCCAGATCAAACGTGGCGTCGTGCCGGTCGCCGACGCCGAGGCAGCGTTGATCGAGATGGAGAACGCGAGCGCATACGGCACGATAAAGATCGAGCTTTATTCGAACGTTGCCCCGAAGATGGTCGCTCGTTTTAAGGAACTCGCCAAGGAAGGATTCTACGACGGCGTGACCTGGCACCGTGTTAACGAATCGGTCATTCAGT
>CAZSOE010000267.1:0-3898 GCA_964608335.1 uncultured Chloracidobacterium sp. | reverse complement strand
GTGTAGGTCAGGTTTTCGAGCACGCCCTTGTTGATCATCGTGATGCGTTCGGCCGGAAGGCCGCCCTGGGCCGACTGCGAGCCCGGCAGTTCCGGGTGCCAGGGATCGCTGAAGATCGTCACCTTTTCATCAAAGACCTTCAGGCCGAGCTTTGTGCCGCCGCCCGGAGCCGAAAAAACGCTCCGGCCTTCTTCGGCATTTCGCGCGTTAAACCCGAAACCGAATCCGCCGATCAGGTCGGCCACGGCTTGCGGTTCGAGGATAACGCTGTAAACCCCCGGATCGATCGCCCGGGCACCGCGGCCGTCGAGCGCCTTGCGGATCGATTCGCGCGCCACTCGCATCGTGTCGAGTTTCGCAATGTCGTTATGGCTGCGAAGGAAGTAGCCGGAGCTTGTTCCGTCGGGCGTGCGTGACGTCACCGACAGACCGACACCGGTCGAACGCTCGTATTCGAAGTTGCCGTTCTTTGTCGCGTTGCCGCCGGCCTGCGCGGTCGCATTGTGAAATCCGGCACCGATGACATTGCTTTTCTCAAATTCAGCAAGGATCGCTCCGATCTGTTTTGCTCGGTCGACGAGCGACAGGTTCGCGGTCGCCTCCACATACGCGTTGACCGGCTTATATGTTTGCCTGGTCAGGGTCGGCATGTATTCGCGATCGGGGGGTGCGGTGCGAGCAATTGCCTCGGCCTTTTCGACCATTTCGCGCAGGCTCGCGTCGTCTAGATCATTCGTGGATGAAGAGCCGCGCTTGCCGCCGATCCAAACGGTCACGTTTGCGTTCCGTCCCTCGCGCATTCCGCTCGTCAAAACGTTATTTGCGGCAAAACGAAGATGCGATTGCTTGTTACTGCCGACGCCTGCGGTCGCATCGTCTGCCTTCACCATCGACAGTATCTTATCGGTCAGCGCTTTTACTTCTTGTTCGGTAAACAGCATTAGTCGTATTCCTCCAACGGCGCTGACGACGTCCCCGAGGCCGTGTTCAACACATTGATATTCCGGAACCTCGCAGGCGGACAGCCGTGCGACACAGAGTTCGATTGTCCCGGCTCACCCTTGCCGTCGTTCGGCGATCCCGGGATCTCGTAGGTCGCCTTGCCGCCGAGGCCGTCTAGAGCGCCCCAGAAATCGGTCGTGCGGGATTGGTACGCGACGTCCTTAAGCATTCCGGTGACCTTGCCGCCCTTGATCTCCCAGAACGTCTGTCCGCCGAACTGGAAGTTATATCGCTGCTGGTCGATCGAGTAGCTGCCTCGGCCGTAGATCAGGATGCCCTTATCGACGCCGGAGATCAGATCGTCCTGTGAGATGTTTTCTTTCGAGGGTTCGAGCGAGACGTTGGGCATTCGCGGAAAGGGCACGCTCGACCAACTATCGGCGTGAAGACACCCGTAAGACTTCGTCTTGCCGACGAGTTTTGCGGTGTCGCGGGTCGTCTGCCAATCGACAAAGATGCCGTCTTTTACCAAGTGCCAACTCTGTCCGGGCACGCCTTCGTCGTCGTAACCGACGGTGGCCATGCCTTGCGGCTGGGTACGGTCTGCGACGAAGTTGACCATCTTGGAACCGAACTGAAGCTTGCCTGTCTTGTCGGGCGTCAGGAAGCTCGTTCCTGCGTAATTCGCTTCCCACAACATTGCGCGATCGAGCTCGGTCGAATGTCCCACTGATTCATGTATCGTCAGGAAAAGATGCGATGGGTGAAGAACGAGATCGAATTTGCCCGGCACCACTGAAGGGGCGCTCATTTTCATCACGGCGTGCTCGGCGGCCGTTTTGGCCTCAGCGACCCAGTCGTGCCTGGTCACGTATTCATAACCGATCTGCTGCGCCTCGCGAAGGGAATTAACCGATTGAAAATCGCCCGTCGAACGATTGATGGCCTGCACCGTGAAACTGGGGTTCGTGCGAATGATGTACTGCTCGATTCGGGATCCGTCGCTTGTAGCCAGATATTTCTGCTCGTTGACCGCCGACAGGTTCGAGTTGACAAAGCTCACACCCTTGACGCCGAGCGCCGCCTCGTTGATCTTGAGCAGTATCGCCGTCTTCTCGGCGGCCGGCACGTCGAACGGGTCGCGTTCGATCGAGCTCTTCCACGTCGCCACGACTTTCGGTGTCGGGACAAGCTCGATCCTCTTGCGGGTAATCAGCGAGTTCGCCTTGGCGATCGCAGCGGCTTCCGTGGTGATGCGAACGGCCTCATCGGCTGTCACGATCGGGCTTGCCGCGAAGCCCCACGTGCCATTGATAAGCACGCGAACCCCGAAGCCAAAGTTCTGCCCGCTCGAGACGTTCAGCACCTGCCGTTCGCGTGTTGAGACATTCTCCTGGCGATAACGGTTGATCCGGATATCTGCATAGCTCGCGCCCAGCTTCTTGGCCGTCGCAAGTGCAGCATCGGCAAGCGAGTCCTTCTGGGCATCAAGATAGACGGACGTCGCGGCATGCAGGTCGAATGCCCAGGACGGAACCGCGGTCAGGCCGACGGCGACACCGCCTGCCTTAAGAAAATCACGACGAGAAAACTTCATCTTTCCCCTCACTGCAATGATCGGATTGAGAACACGGAACGTCGATAAGTTTATTGCCCGATGTCGGCAGGTGTCAATTCGGCCTCATGGCCTTGGCATGAGACGGCCGGCACAACTCAGAGTAGAATAAAGATCGGATGAACGTTAAGTCGGTTCAGTGCCTTATCGCGATCGCAGTCTTTGCCGCTGCGTGTTTCTCGCAGAAGGCGCTGACGGCCGAGGAGCATTTTGAGCTCGGGGCTTCGTATGCGCGGTCGGGACAATTTGACGAGGCTATTGCGAGCTTTTCGCGTGCGCTGGCGTTGTCGCCAAAGCTCGTTGAGGCGCTGAATGGACGCGGCGCCGCGTATTCGCGACAAGGGCAGCTCGGACTTGCAGAAACCGATCTGACCGCCGCGATAAAGCTCGACCCAAAATTCGCGGTCGCGTATTACAACCGCGGGCTTTTGTTCACCGCTCGCGAAAGATACGACATGGCTCTCGGGGACCTGAACACCGCGATCAAGATCAGGGCCGAATACCCGGAGGCGTATCTGTCCCGCGGCAACATCTACGAACGGCAGGGCAAGAACGAACTGGCGCTCGCCGATTACACGACGGCTATCCAATTGAACCGTCAATACACACTGGCGTATTACAATCGAGGCGTAACCTACCACAAGCTCGGGCAGATCGAACCCTCGATCGCTGATTTTTCTGACGCGATCCGGATCAATCCCGCGCACTTTGCTGCGTACGTTAATCGGGGCGGAATCTACTTCGATCAGAAGCGATATGATCTTGCGCTCGCCGATTACGATGAAGCGATCAAGGTCAATCCGCGATACGCGAAAGCGTTCTACAATCGCGGCGTCCTTCGCGTACAGCAGACGCGATACGCCGAGGCGATCGCGGATTATTCAGCTGCAATCGAGATCGACGCCGGCTATGCGGATGCTTACTATAATCGCGGTATCGCGCACTACGGGCTCAACAAAGCGGAACTCGCCCTCGCCGACCTTTCGCGCACCATCGAGCTCGATCCCAAATACGTAAAGGCCTACGCTTTGCGTTCGGTGATCCTTTGCGCAGCCGGCAAACTCGACGTCGCGCGTGCCGATGAGAAAAGGGTGATCGAGCTCGGCGGCACACTGATCCGCAAATGCCCGTGAGAGCCGACCGGTTTCCCTGGTTTTTGTTGTCAAACCCCCGCTTATTGCACTATTATTGCAATGCCTTAAATATTGCCGTTAAAGGTAGTTTCCTGTGAAACCTACAGATATCGCCAACCCCGAGTATTTCCACAAGGTCGTGGACTGTCAATGGGCTTGCCCCGCGCACACGCCAGTGCCGGAATACATTCGCCTGATCGCCGAGGGC
>CAZSOE010000266.1:0-3911 GCA_964608335.1 uncultured Chloracidobacterium sp. | reverse complement strand
ATTGCCTGCGTATGAACCGACATTCCCGCCGATCTTACCGACGTTACCCGTCAGCGAAGCGAGTAGGAAAACGTCGCGGTCCTTGTTGTCGCTGTTAAAGAACTGGTTCGGCCCCATGCCGACCGCAAAGAGCGTCGTGCCGAAGTCCTTTGCAACGTGACGCGCAAGATTCTGGATCGCGCCGGCCGGTGCCCAGGTGAGTTCTTCGACCGTTTTCGGGTCGAAGTGTGCCGCGTATTCCTTTACGAGGTCAAAGACCGGGCGGCACTTCACCTTGCTTCCGTCGGCGAGCGTGACCTCGACTACTCCTTCGAGCTGCGCGTCGCCGGCCTTTGAGTTCTTGCCTACGTCGTCACGGGTGAGTGCCTGCGGCGCGTTCGTCTTTGCGTTCCAGGTAACGTAATCGCCCCATTCGAGCCGGAGTTTTTCAGCGACAACGTTCTGAACGGTTTGCTGGATCGGCGGCGGTTCTTTTTCGCCTTCGCGAACGAGGAAAGTCTGTTTTAGTTCGGCCGGAGCTGTACCGAACACCTCGGATGCCTTTAGATACTTAAGCGTGTCCATCCGAACCAGGATCGGCAGATCGGTCCATTGACGAACATAAGTGGGGTCATACAAGTTCTCCTGCATGATCACGTTCGCGAGGCCGAGTGCGACGGCCGGTGTCGTTCCGGGTCTGACGACGATCACGTCGTCGGCCTTTGTTGCGGTCGCCGAATATTCGCACGCGATGACGACAACGCGCGTGCCTTTCATCCGTGCCTCGGTCAGCCAATGCGCGTCGGGCATTTTTGTCGTGATCCAGTTCATTCCCCATATCACGACCGTCTTGGCCTGTTCGACGGAATTGAGGTCGAACTCGACCGTCTGTTGTCCGGAGACCATCGTGTGGCCGGGCGGAAGGTCGGTGTGCCACGAATAGTTGTCGAAACCCTTGCCGCCCATCGCCTGATCGGGGCCGACGCCGCGGATCTTGCTGTCCAGCAGGGCCATCGAATTGGCCATGCGATACATACCAAAGACGCGAGTCATTCCCAGCAGCGGCATGCCGCCGCGGAATTTCATCACCTGTGTGCCAACGCCTTGAGTCGCTTCGATCACGGCCTCATCGTAGTGCTGTTCCTTCAGTTTCCGCTTGCCTTCCTCACCGGTGTAGGTCTCGGCAATGTTCTTGAGCGCCGCGGCGACGATAACGGCGGCCTCGTCATGGCTCATCCGGATCCATTCGTCGCGTCCGCGATTCATGTAGCTCTCATCGGGCCGGCCGTCCTTACCGCGCGGAAAGCCGTCGTCATGCCACTTCTTAAAACCGGCGCGTACCATCGTTCCGTTCACGCGGCGATCGCCATAGAAACGGCGCGTCAGCGCGAGGCCTTTCTGGCAGACGCGCGGGTCCCAGCGATGCGAAGTTCCGTTGCCGAGCAGGTCTTTTGCCTCGCCGTATTTCATCGTCGGGCCGATACGCGTGATCACGCCCTGTCGAACGTGAGCATAGAGCAGGCAATTGTGCGTGTCGTTCGGCGCACACGTGAACGTGTAGCGCGACTCGAACTTCCAGAGGTCGCGATAGACCTTTTCCCAGTCGCGGTTCGGGTAAACCGCGAGTGGATTGGTGATCGAATCGAGTCCCCATGCATTCGTCGCCGACGCGACGAATGCGCCAAAGCCCGCGGCCGATATCCTTGCCATGAATTCGCGTCTTGTGATCTGTTTCTTCATAAAGACCTCTATCTCGCACCGAGCGAGCGGATGTAAACGACGATCGCCTCGATCTCCTGCTGCGTCAGGACGCGACGCGTCGGCGACGGGTTGGTGAAACCCTGCATCACCGTGCCGCGGCGGCCACGTGAGATCGTGCCGACCAGATACGTGTCGGTCACGTTTGCCAGAAAGTTCTTGTTGCCCAGAGCCGGGCCTTCGCCGCCCGCGCCTTTTACTCCGTGGCAGCCCGAACAGTTCGAAACATAAAGCCGCTCTCCGATGCCGACGTCGCCCGCCGCCCAAACTTGCGGCTTCGAGTCGGGCTCAGGCTGAACACCGCCGCCGAGTGCGCGAATATATGAGACAAGTGCCCGTATCTCGTCGTCCGTAAAGCCGTTCTCACGTTCGCCCCAAGCGAGCATCGGTCGGCCCGGACGGCCGCTCTTGATCGTGGCAAAGAGAAAGTCGTCTGATGCCAAGGACAAGAGATCCGGGTTCGTGATCGACGGGTTTGGCACGAGGCCCGGATAACGCCGGCCGCGTCCATCAGGTGCGTGGCAGGCCGAGCAAACCGCGGAATAGGTTGTTGCTGCGTCACCCGCAAATTCACGCGAGCCAAACCGCATCGCACGCACACGGTCCTTCGGGAGGAAGATGTCCGGCAGCGTTCGCCGGCGAAGCGAAAGCGTGTAAAGCGTCAGCAGGTCGATCTGATCCTCACTAAGGTTGAGCGCGGGCATTTGCGAACCCGTGACGGTCGATGACGGCGAGCGAAAATGCTGCTTGATCCAGTCCTGCAAAGAACGATCGCCCGGCACACGAGAGAAGTTGAGCTGATTGGGATCTTTTAGCCCAGAGAGCGAAAGATTCACACCGGCGTCCCCGCCAAAACTGCCGACCGTGTGACAACCGGCGCATCCGACCGTGTTGAACTGCGCCTTTGCCTCGACGAGCGGTGCCGCGCCCATCTGCGTATCGAGGAACGTTTTTATCGCCGCACGGTCCTGCTCGCTCACCTCGCGGAATGTCGCGCGCCATAGTTGGTCATCGCTCTGCGATCTCTGCAAATGTGCAGCGTACCATTCGGCGTTGTAGCCCTTGATACCAACGTGCGAGAGGTCGGGCCCTTCCATTCCGGTGACGCTGCCGCCGGGCCTGAGCGTTCCGCCGCGGCCGTCGAGACGATGGCACGCGTAGCAGTCCATTCGCTCGAACGTGTTGCGCGCGTTCTGAAGTGTCGGCAGGTTGGGGACATTCAACGGCGTGTGACAGGTGCCGCATCCTGCATAGGCGTACTTGGCCGGGAGCATCGGTTCGGTCCAGAAGTGCACCGTTCCGTGCGCATCCTCTTTCTCAGTAGCCTGGCCCTGCCCGCCGTGGCAGGTCGTGCAGCCCATTTCCGTCACCGCATGCACGACCGGTTTGTGCGCCGCTCCAACTTTCATAGCCGACGCTATCTGCTCGCCCGCCGCCATTCCCGTATGACATGTCACGCAACGGTCGGTGACTTTCAGGTTCGGGTTTACGATCTGGCGCAGCCGTACGTCGATGGGACCTTCGCTCGTGTGGGCGACGCTCTGGATCGATTGCCATTCCTTCAAAAAGTTTTCGGCTACGGCAGCGACCACGAGCAAGAGAAAAACGCCTACGCTCGAGACCATCAGCAGATATTTCGTCTTATTCATCGCTTTAATGGCCTCCCCAATCGGCCGGCGACCAGAAGAAATCCCAGTTCGGCCCGCGGAAGTACGTGCCGATGACCGTCAGCACCACAAACCCGCACAGGAAACACGTGAACAGCGCGAGTGCCCCGGCACGCGTCGAGTTGTATCGCTTGACCGCCCAGATCGAGTACGCGGCGTAAATTGCAGTGATCACCGTGCCGGGATTGACGATCGTGATGATGATCTGAGGAATGTCGGGAAACCACTCGCGCAGCCAGCCAAACCTGATCGCGAACGCCTCGACGGCGATCGACGCTGCGAAGCCGAAGACAAGCGACCATTTCACAAGCCGCCAGCCGCCGGGACCGCCGAACCACTCGCCGGTCCCTTCTTTCTCGCGGTCGAGGAACGGGATGAGGCCGAGCCCGATGATGCAAAGCATCGGTATTCCAATGCCGCCCATAAAGGCCGAGAACGAAACGATCTCCTGCAGGCCGAGGAAATACCACGGGGCCTTCGCCGGATTTTCAGGAACGAGCGGATTGG
>CAZSOE010000265.1:0-3920 GCA_964608335.1 uncultured Chloracidobacterium sp. | reverse complement strand
TCCCAAAACCTGACCGAGGACCAGATAATGGCCGAAACCGACAAATCGCACGGCGTACTCCTGGCTTCCGGCTACATTGCCGGCGGCGCGATCGCGGGTATCCTGATCGCGATCTTTGCGGTTCAGCCGGCCCTGAACGCGATCCAAACCGCGACGGCCGAATGGGCCAAGGGATCAAATCCGTTCTTCGCCGGCGACCAGGCCTGGTGGCTCGGGGCAGTTCCGTTCCTGGCGATCTGCGTGATCCTCTACATGGTCGGCCGTGAACGCTGGATGGCTTTCAAGAAGGACGAATGAGGATTTTAAGACGGTAAAATTTTGTTTTACTTTTCCGGGCGACACGCTATAATGCCAAAAAAGCGTGTCGCTTTTTCGTCCGAAAACCTGGTTCCCACGGCTTAGCAGTACAAACCGGAAATGAGACATCCTTCCCCTTACGGATCCGTCACTTTCAGGGCCTTAACGGCGCTGGTATTGACGACGGTCGTGGGGTTGGTGTCTTCTTCGTGTACGCCGGCAAGATCGGGGGAGGTTGCGGCCGCTCCGGTCATCGAGCGGCGGGCGATCGAGCCTGACCGGTTGGGTGCGACGATCGATGTCGAGGCCGGCGGGCCGGCCGACACGGTCCGCGCCTTTTACGGACATCTGCGCGAGAAGCGGTTTCGCGAGGCGATCTTCCTCACTAACCTGCGGCCGGCGGTCGAAGGACTGACCGACCTTGAGCTCAAGGACTTCGCGCTCGACTTCGAGGCGATTGCCGGTCAGGTGCCGGCCAAGGTCGAGATCAACGGCGAGATCGTGAGTGGCGAGAAGGCGACGGTCACCGTCAACCTTCCAAAAGCGGCCGACGAAACAAACGAGATACAAACGATCAACCTTCGACGGAATCAAGGCGTGTGGATCATCCTCTCGGTCGATGAGGCCGCCGAGGCAAGGATGCGGAAGGAAGGAAAGAACTACTTTTACGCCCTCCGGATCGAGACCCACGAGGACGAGGCCCGCCAGATGCTCGAACGCATATCGAAAGCCCAGTTTGCTTATTCGGTCCAGAACGGCGGCTCGTTCGGTGACCTCGAGGGGTTATTGGCGGGCGGTCTGTTACCGGACGACATTCGCACCAGTGCCTCGACCGGTTACAACTATGACGTGGTTGTTGGGCCCGAGAAGAAGGCGTTCAGGGCCATGGCAACGCCGGCCGAATACGGCCGCAGCGGCCGGGTTTCGTTTCTTTTTGGTCCGGATGACGACGGCTCGTACCGGCTCATAAGCCGTGATAATGGCGGTAAAAAGCTGGAAAAGTGACCTGTTGAAAAAAAATGTGTAACCGGGCTTGCTATTTTTCAATTGTTGCGGTATATACTGAAACCCTGTCATATAATTCATTGCCCCGATGATACGTGAGCTGATCACAAGGTTCAATCGCTCGCTGTCCGAGAGGATGGTCTCTTCTCGACGCCGTCATACGGCGCCGATCAAGATCTGGTTCGACCCGGAGACCAATACCGAACGGGCGCTCGAAGCGGCCCGGTCCGCCTGTATCCTGGGCGAAACGATCGATCTGAGCCGGACGGGCATCGGCTTCCTCGTCCCGGTAATTCGCCTTAAAGACAAGTATCTGGTCGGCCACGAGCGAAACCTGAACGTCGAGATCGACCTGCCCACGGGCAAGGTCTATATGCGTGTCATCGGGCGGCGGTATGAGAAGGTCGGCATCCATATCTCGATGGAGCGGTTCCTGGTCGGGGCCCACATCATCAGCGTTACGGGGGCCGACAAAGAGAATTACGAGGCCTATCTTCGCAATGGCCATCAGCGGATCAAGGCGAGGCCGGCCGGCCTTGAGCTAGGCATCGACTGACCGGACTTACAATTTTCACACCCCAGGCGCGCAGGCTTTTTGCCTGCCTTTTTCATTTTTCGCCGCCTTTTTGCAACCATTTCGCCCGAAAAAACGTGAAAGTCCCTGGTTTCTTCATGTTAGGATATTAGTGTCCCGTTCGATGGGATCGCGTATGTTTCCGGAGCAGTTCCCCAGGTGATAACAAAGCTAAACCTATCCACCCACCCGTTTCGCAACCGCGTTTTACCGTACCTGATAGCAGGGGTTTTACTCCTCGTGAGTGCGGTCGGTGGAGTGTATTCGCTCTCGCGTGTTCGCGAGAATCGCAAGGAGAACGAGCAGCTCGCTAAGGTGGTCGCCGAGCGCCAGGCCGAGATCCAACGGCTTAAGGGCGAGGGCGCCAAGGTACAGCAGTTGCTGACACCCGAGCAGCGCACACATTTGTCTGCGGCCCACAAGCTCGTTGCCAACAAGACCTTCGGGTGGTCGAGGCTCTTTGCCGACCTTGAATCGGTCCTGCCCGGGAGCGTCAGTACATCGCGAATCACGGTCGAGAACATTTATCAGGATGGTGACCGGGTGAAGGCCGACCTCGAACTTGGAGTGCTGAGCCGCGATCACGGCTCGGTCATGCAGATGATCCAGAACATGCAGAACTCGGGGCTCTTCCAGCCGTCGCTCCGCGGACAGAACCGACAGGAAAACGAACGGATCACCTACAGCGAATATACGCTCAGGTTGATCTACGCGCCGGGTTACGGGTACTCGGCGCCGCCGGTCACCGAAGTGGCACAGAATCAGGGAGGTGGACAAAGTAATGACTGAACACGATCCCGTTGTGATCGAAACCACTGCGGCCGAAACCGCTGGACAGCAATCTGGGGCGGCGATACCGCCGGGACGCCCGCGCAAGGCCTACGCCGGGATGTGGGGCGTGCCCGAGGTCAGCGCAGTTGCCGCCGGGGCACTTGCCCTTGCCGCTGCGCTTACCGCTTATTTCTTCTTCGTGATTCCGTCTAATAGGGAACTCGCGCGCAACCGCTCCGAGGCCGATCGTCTCGAAGCTGAGGTCGCATCCGAACAGGCCAAATACGGCGACATAACCACGAGCGAGGCGCAGGTTGAGAAGATCGTCACCAGCATGGACGATTTTGAGACGCGTTTCCTTCCGGCTGCGGCAAATGGCCAGACCGCACTTTATCAGCGGCTGAATGGCCTGTTTGCGGCCTACAGCCTGGTTAACACGTCGGGGCCCGATTACGCGCCGCTCGAGACCGTTGATCAGGGCAACGGCCAGCAGTCCGAAGAGGAGCGAGGCCGGGCGAAGTTCCGAAGCATATATCCCGGCGTTTACGTCACGATGACCGTCGAGGGCACGTATCATAATCTTCGCCGCTTTATTCGCGAGATCGAAACAGCCAATGAGTTCGTGGTTATCAGCTCTGTAGAACTCTCGCCCTCAGACACGCAGGTCGAGAAAAAGGAAACTGCAGACCCCAACGCGGCGACGACCGGCTCCAACCCGACAGCTCCGTCCAATCCGATGATGGGCGGCCGACCGGGTGCACCGGGCGGGTTTGGCGGCCAGATCCAGCAGGTTCGGCGGCCGCAGGGCAAGATGCACGGCGAGATCGTCAGCCTGCGGATCGAAATGGCAGCTTACTTTCGGAGGCCGAATTTTGCTCCGCTGACCATCCCGCCGGGACAATGACAATGAAGGTTTTTGAGGGAAAAACTCCGGCCGAACGGAACAAGCTGATCGCGGCGGTCGTGCTGGGCGTGGTCGCGCTCGTCTCGCTGTATCTCGCTTTTGGACGAAGCTTCTTTGGCGGCGGCACCACCACCGCCAGAACCCAGGCTTCGCCGACACCCCGAGTGACCTCGCAGTCCGGTACGCAGCAGGACCAGTTTCGGATCCCGACCGCCGACGAACAGGCGCTCATCGAGGTCGTCCCGGTCGTTTACCACCCGCGCTCCCTTGACGCCCCCGATCCGGGGCGCAACATTTTCGCTTTTTATGAGCCGCCGCCGCCGTGCCCCGAGTGCCCAAAGGAATACGTTCCGACACCTACACCCAAGC
>CAZSOE010000264.1:2249-3921 GCA_964608335.1 uncultured Chloracidobacterium sp. | reverse complement strand
GTTCGCTGCCCGCGATGCCAGAACCTTCTTCGCGCCGAGAAGGACGCCAGTGGCAGGGGCCTTTCGACCGTGGAGCAGCTTGCTGCCAGTCAGCCGGCGGCAGTCACCGGAGACAACGCGACCCAGTTCGCGGCAAAGGAATCGGACCAGCAGATAAATACCGCCCTGCGGTCGCTGCTCGGGGCGCTGCAATCGGAGAAGAAAGGCCTCGAAGACGAGGACGAAGAGAAGCCTCGCCGCATCCTTCTTTGCCTCGGAGCAAAGGCTGACCAAACGGCCCGCATCCTGGCAAAGGCCGGCTATAAGGTTTACGTTGCCCAGACCCCGGCCCAGGCAAATGAGCGGCTCCGCGAGGGCAAAACCGAGATAATGGTATTTTCGCCGGATTTTGCGCCAGAGCTTGGCGGCGCCGCAATAATTCAGCAGCGGGCGAGCACGATGTATTCTTCGGAACGCCGACGGCTATTCGTCATATCGCTCGAGGACGCAGGGACAACGATGAACGCCCAGGATGCGTTTCTGCGAAACCTCAATCTGGTCGTGAATACGAACGACGTCGAGCAGCTGCCGCTGATATTGAACCGCGCCCTCGGCGACTACAACGACCTCTACCATTATTTCAACAAGGCGTCAGGACTGAGCGCGATCTGACCGGGGCGTCAGAGAAGAGCGAGGTCGCAGACCAGCATTTCGATGTGCATTCGCGCGCCCGCCGGCCCGCTTGCGCCGCGAGATGTCTTGATGGCGAGATCGGTGTCGGCCATCCTGGCGATGGCATTGCCGAGTTTTGCTTTATCGACATCTCGAGCAGCCGACAAAAATGCCTCCCGCATACTGAACGGCGGCCGCACGGCCGATGCGATGTCACGCTCGGCTACCCCTTGTCGGAACATATCCTTCGCTATTAGCAGTTTTCGATAGTTGACAGCTATAAGCCCGAGGAGCGCAAGCGGTTCGACGCCATCATCGAGCACTTTTCGCAGGGTTCGCAGCGCGGACCTACTATCGCCCTTGACAAGCTGGTCGGTGAGAGCGAAATTGTCTAACTCGCGCGAATAGGGCACGAGCTGGGCGACCAGGTCCGGTGTGATCGTTCCGCTTGGCATGGCAGCAGCCGCCAGCTTGTTTATCTCATTTGCGATACGACGGATATCCGGTCCGCCGCGCTGAATGATAGTGCCCAGGACTTTCGCGTCCGCGGTTGCCCCGCTGTCATCGACTGCCTTACGCGCCCATTTCACCAACTCGGCGTCCTGAAGCGGCTTGAACTCGATCGACGCGGTCTTTTCTTTGAGTAATTTGCCGAGCTTACGGACGCCGTTCAATTCATCGGCCACAATAAGCACGACCGCGTCCGGCGCGGGATCGGCGAGGTAACCTGAAAGCGCAGGTTCATCTGCTTCAGTGAGCGTGTCGCGGTAGCCGCTGGCAGATATCCGGACGTCGGTGATCTGCACAAGCCGGCGTGCAGACATCATCGGCAACTGCCGTGCACCGGCAAGTGCGGTTCTTAGATCGTGCTCGCCCGCCAAGCTGAATGTCGTTTCGTTGAAATCTCGAAGGTCACTCTCGCCGAAGCAGGCGTCTGTGATCGATTTCGCGGCGAGGTCGCGAAGATATGTTTCGGGCCCGTAAAGCACATAAACGGGCGCAAGTTCGCCCCGCTTTAGCT
>CAZSOE010000264.1:0-2239 GCA_964608335.1 uncultured Chloracidobacterium sp. | reverse complement strand
CAAAGTTCCTCTCTAGAAAGCTGACCCATTCCCGGACGTTATTTCTTTTCCTGCCTCACTCCGATCCCGTTGATGAACGCAGACACGGCCGACTCCGCAAAGGCCCGGGCCATTCGCTCAACGGCCGGGTCTTCCTCGTTAAAGAATGAGCGTGGGTCGGATGAGAATTCGAACGAATCGCGAAAAACGAAATTCTGGTTGTCGTACAGGATCTTGTTCTCGCGAACGTCGCGGATCGTCAACGCTGTAACGATCGTGACCTCGTAGACCCGCGCGCGTCCCTGGCTGTCGAGGAGCACGCCCGAAAATCCGAAATCGCGAATCGTACCTTCCAACACCGCGTCGGCCCCAAGACGGGAACCTTGCACCTTCAGACCGTTGCCGCGTTTGATGATCTCGCGCACCACTGCATCAGTGAACCGTGATTCGACTCGATACCGAAGTCCGCGCGCCTCGAACTGAAATGCCGGGACCGCAACGGTCCGGATATGCCGCGGCAGTCCGGAATTCGTTACCGGTTTGTAGCACTCGGTAAAACCCGAAGCCGCGAGCAGAACGAATGTGAGAGTCGTGATCCGAAGCAGTTTCATCTCATTAGGCCTGTGACCGGATCGCGGTCAGCATCTTGATCGCGGCGGCGGTTTCGCGGACGTCATGCACCCGCACGATCTTTGCCCCCATGCTCAGGCTGAACAACGTGCTCGCGAGGCTGCCTCCGAGTCTGCCTTCGACCGGCACGTCGCCAAGCGCCTTGCCGATGAACGACTTACGCGATGTGCCGACGAGCAGGGGGTAAGATCCGAATTCAGCTACGATTCTATCAAGTTTGGCGAGCAGCTCTAAGTTTTCGTCAGCCGTCTTGCCAAACCCGATGCCGACGTCGACCACGATCTGGTCGTCGTCGACACCGCGTGCCTTTGCCTCTCGGACCGAGCTCGTGAGGCCGGAAACAACTTCAGCAACGACGTCAGCAACCGGTGGTTGCGAATGCATCGTCTCAAACGCACCCCGCGAGTGCATCAAGATCAGCCCGACTCCGGTGTCGGCCGCGATGTTGGCGAGCTCAGGCGCCCAGCGAAGACCCGAAATATCGTTGACGATCTCTGCTCCGGCGTCGATCGCCTGCCGGGCCACGTCCGGCTTGGTCGTGTCGACCGAGATCGGAATATCGAACCGTCCGACAAGATCTTCTATCACCGGTATCACGCGAAACGTTTCCTCACTCGCTGAGGCCCTTTTGCTGCCAGGCCGCGTGGATTCACCGCCAATGTCGATAATGTCGGCACCGTGCGCGATCATCTCTTCGGCGTGAGCGCACGCGTTTTCGTGAGTCGCGAAACTTCCGCCGTCCGAGAAGCTGTCGGGCGTTACGTTAAGGATGCCCATGACCCGCGGACGGTCGAGCGTTATCGTACGGCGACCAGTTTTCCAGCGCATAAATCAATAGGTCCTACAGGTCATATACGACCTATAGGACCCATATAGCAACTCCTGCCCTTCTATGCCGTAGCCGGCGTCGGCGGCAGTATCGGCTTCTTGAAAGGATTCGCCGACTCCTCGCCCGATTCCTCTGGCTTGTCCTCGCCGGCGGCAGGTTTGGCTTCGGCACCGTCGAGCGGCAGGCCCGCTATCACGCGGCGGATCTGGACACTGTCGAGCGTCTCGTGCTCAAGCAGCGCCTCGGCAAGGCGGATGAGCGCATCCTTATTGTCCTTAATGATCTTCTCGGCACGTGCGTACTGGCCGTCGACTATCTTTTTGACCTCCGCGTCGATGCGGATCGCTGTGTCTTCCGAATAGTCGCGGTGCTGTGCGATCTCGCGACCGAGGAAGATCTGCTCTTCCTTCTTGCCAAAAGTGAGAGGCCCAAGATCGGACATACCGTACTCGCAAACCATCGCCCTGGCGACCTCGGTCGCTTTCTCGATATCGTTTGCCGCACCGGTCGTGATCGAACCGATAAAGACATCCTCGGCGATACGGCCGCCCATGGCCATCGCGATCTGGCCGAGCAAGTATTCTTTCGACGCTGAGAGCCGATCCTTCTCGGGCAGATACATCGTGACGCCCAGAGCCATACCGCGTGGAATGATGGTGACCTTATGGACCGGGTCGATGTTCGGCACCTTGAGGCCAACAAGTGTGTGGCCCGCCTCGTGATACGCCGTGATCCGTTTTTCCTCGTCGGAAATGACCATCGACTTTCGCTCGGCGCCCATCATCACCTTGTCTTTCGCGA
>CAZSOE010000263.1:0-3924 GCA_964608335.1 uncultured Chloracidobacterium sp. | reverse complement strand
GATCGAATGAGCCCTCGTAGATGGATAGTTCGCTGGAGGTGTCGAGACCGAGGATCAGGAGCTTCTCGCCCCCGCCGAGCGGTGTTATCGCCACGGTCTCGGTCAGCGGTTCGGCGTACTGCACGCCGGGCGTCGTGCGGACGCGGTCGAGCATCTCTTTCGGAAATCCTGCCTCGCCGGCCACGATCTGTAGTGTCGATCTGCCGGCGAGCTTTTCGATCGTTGAGTTCAGCGAAGATACGAGGCTGCGATTTGCCGTACGCACGGCGAAGAATACCGCGACGCCGAGCGCGATGCCGAGGACGGTCAGCGCAAGCCGCAGCTTGTGCCGCTGCCACTGCCGAAATGTGATCTGGTCGATCGCGCTAAGCATCCGCCGGCTCCGCTTGTCGTCGCTCGTCGGTCTCGATGCGGCCGTCGTGCAGCACGATCTTTCGCTCACACCGATCAGCCGCGTGCTCGTTATGCGTGACGAGCACGATCGTCGTGTTGAACTCGGTATGCAGGTCGTCCATCAGCCGCAGGATCTCGTCGCCCGTGTGCGAATCGAGATTTCCTGTCGGCTCGTCGGCAAGCAGGACCGGCGGGTCGAAGATCAGGGCCCGGGCGATCGCAACACGCTGGCGTTCGCCTCCCGAGAGCTCGTCGGGCCTTCGGCCGCTTCGTTCCGAGAGACCGACCCGATGCAGCATCGATATCGCGACCTCGTAGGCTTTGCGCGCGCCCATTCCGTTGAGCCGGAGCGGAAGAGCAACGTTTTCAACCCCCGTTAGCGTCGGCAACAGGTTGAAGGTCTGGAAGACCATCCCGATCCGCTCGCGACGAAGACGCGTAAGCTCGTCGTCGCGCATTCCGTTCAGCGCGCGTCCTTCGAAAAGGATCTTGCCCGAAGTCGGGCGGTCCAGTCCGCATGCTAGATTGAGCAAAGTAGATTTGCCCGAGCCCGACGGGCCCATCACCGCAACGCGTTCGCCGCGAGAAATAGCCAGATCGACGCCGTTCAGCGCGAAGACCGTTTCACCGTTGCTGTATGATTTTGTGACCGCCTCAAAACTCAGCGTCGGTGTGCTGTTCGTATCCATAGCTTTGCCTGGACCGTACAGCGGCCACGGCTTTCCCATTTCGAATAGTAACTTGGGGCTTTTGCTTTCAGATAGATGCTAATATAACTGCGGAAATACAGCAAAATGAAGAGACTTTTCGGGATAAAGGCAATAATTGTGTGCGTGGTACTTGCAGTGGCGGCGCTGACAGGCTGCGGACCGAATGCGAGTAACGGACCGGCGCCGTCGGGATCGACGACCGAATCACCGGCCGCACGCGGCCGGCAGATAGTCGACGCGTTCCTGAAGACGGACACCGCACCGTATCGTAAGATGCGTGTTCGCTTTACGATCGACGCCGAGGACGAGCCGCAGAAGGTGTACGAGCTCGAAAGCTGGCGAAAGCAGACCGCAGAAGGCACAACCACCCTTTCTCAGGTCGTTAGGCCGGCCGAGGATAGTGATCTGGGTTCGCTCACCATCGAGACGAAGGGCCAAAAAACGGTTGTTGTCACGTATGTCGGCTCGCGCGACGAGTTTCGCGAGACCGATACGAACAAGATGTTTTTTGGCGGGCTGACCGCGGGCGAGCTGCTCGGTGAATGGCAAAAGTACGACTTGGCGTTGAAAGCGGAGCGGGACGTGGGCGGCCAAAAGGTGAACGAGGTCGAGGCGAAACTTAGAGCAGGCGAATCGACCGTGGTCACGCGGATAACGGCGCTGTTTCGAGCGAACGACTCAATGCCCGTGGAGATCAATTCATTCGACAACAACGACCGCGAGATCCGCACATGGCGGATCGTTGAGATAAAAAGCGACGCGGCCGGACCATACGCCGCCCGTACCGAGATCGAAAATCCGGTTTACAAAGCAAAGATCGTTGTCGAGATACTCGGACGCGAGTTCCCGGCGACGATAGACGAAGCGGTCTTCACCCGCGAACGGCTTAAACAGATAGCGAAGAAATAGATCGAGGAATTCGAAACAATGGAGTGGAAAGTATTTGGGACCGCGTTCTTAACGCTTTTTCTTGCCGAACTGGGCGATAAGACGCAATTAGCCGTGATAACAATGTCATCGGCGTCAGAATCGAAGCTGGCCGTTTTTCTTGGTGCCAGCGTGGCGCTTGTCCTGGTGTCGCTGCTTGGCGTTCTCCTTGGCGGTGTGATTACGCAGTTCGTTCCGGCCGAGTGGCTGCAGCGCATCGCGGCCTGCGCGTTTATCGTGATCGGTGTGTTGATGCTGGTCGGAAAGATCTAGGCGGGGCTAGCCTAGCTCTTCGCCCTTGGCTTTCAAGGTGCGACGCCAAAGCTCTCGATACGAAGTGAAACGGGCGACAAGAGTATTGAACTGATAACGCTGAGCGTAGCTCAGGCTGCGGTTATCGGCGATGCGTTTTATGAAGGCTTCGAGCCTAGCTCTTGCTTCGAGCGGCGGCCTTTTGGCGGCGCCGTTAAAATAAATGTCGAAATCGATCTTCAGTTTGCGAATGTCGTCCTCCATTCGCGCCAACTGCGTATCGATATCGGCTGCCTCTTCCTGCTTGGCCTGGATGTTCCGGTAGAGCTTGTTTCCTATGATCGCCATTTACATATCGTGGGATAAGCGGGCGAGAGACGGGGAGAAGGCCCTGTTTAAATAAAGCTCGAAGGTGGCGGCTCTTCCACCATTTTTGGGTAGGTTAAGATTTTCGATATGACCAGAAAGAAGGCCACCGCTCGCAGCGCCGATCTGCAAAAGCTTCCGTCGGTCGATGAAGTGCTTCGGTCGACCGTGGGCTCCGAGATAATACGATCGGCCGGTACAGCATTTGCGGTGAAGCTTGCGAGGCTGGCGATAGCGGAGCTCCGGGATGTTGTGCGGAGCTCTTCGCGGAGCAAGTTCGCCGAAGCGGATCTGTTCGATCAAGCGATCACCCGCATGCAGCACGCTTGGTCTGCCGAGCAGACCGGCGGTGTGAGGCGAGTCATTAACGCAACAGGTGTCGTCATTCACACAAATCTCGGTCGCGCGCCGCTCTCCGACGCCGCGAAGGCGCGCATAGAAGACGCTGCCGGCTACGCCTCGATCGAATACGATGTCGAAACCGGAAAACGTGGCCGGCGTGGCCGGCGGGCCGAAGATCTGATCGTCGAGCTGACGGGTGCGGCGGACGCGCTTGTCGTCAACAACTGCGCGGCCGCAGCGTTCTTTGTTCTCACGGTCTTTGCGTCGGACGGAGAGGTCGTCATCTCGCGTGGCGAGCTGGTCGAGATCGGCGGCGATTTCCGTGTGCCCGACGTGCTTACGCAATCCGGTGCCACACTTCGAGAGGTCGGTACGACAAATCGAACAAAAATCGCCGATTACGAGAAGGCGATCGGGCGTAAAACAAAAATGATCCTGCGCGTGCATCCATCCAATTACAGGATCGTTGGCTTCACGGCAACACCCGGCGTCGCCGAACTTGCAGCGGTGGCAAAGAAACGTCGGCTGATCTTCTACGAAGACATCGGCTCGGGCGCACTTACAGACCTCACCAGCCTGGGACTCGGTGACGAACCGATCGCGGCCAGGTCACTTGCCGAGGGAGCCGACATTGTGACGTTCAGCGGTGACAAGCTGCTCGGTGGCCCGCAGGCGGGCATCATCGCCGGCCAGAAGCGGCTGATCGAGAAACTGAGAAAGCATCCGCTCTATCGCGCACTTCGCGCCGACAAACTTTCCTACGCCGCGCTCGAAGCGACACTCGAGAGCTATCGGCGCGATCCGTTCGCTGAAGTAACGGTACTCCGGTCGCTGTCTGCGACGGTCGATATACTAGGGCAGCGCGCTGAAGCGCTCGTTCACGAGGTAAAGGCGCGGATCGGAAAAAGCTCAGGTCTGCGGCTCGAAACGGTCG
>CAZSOE010000262.1:0-3943 GCA_964608335.1 uncultured Chloracidobacterium sp. | reverse complement strand
GATCAGGATAGCGAGCACGAAACGCCACGCAAGCGGGAGCTTCCAAAACACGAGGCCGATAAGCCAGAATTCGAGAATTCCGTGAAGGATGTGTGTAAAGGTGTAAGGATCGATGACGTGCTGCGAATTGTGCGAGGTCCAAATGTTGAACGCCCACGGCGTGTAATCGCCCGCCTGACACCACCAAACACGGCCCTGTATGTTGAGCACGACAACCGCGACGGCGACGATTCCCGCAATGACGAGCCCTGTCGTATTGTTAAACAGCTTGGTTTGCCCGGTCATGTTGTAAAACAGCTTACAGCTTATAGCTGACAGCTAACAGTTGTTTTTCAGCGAAACCACCCGCGTTTACGCTATTCGGTTGATACTGCTTCATCGCCATGCAGAGCGGCGCTCAGCGTATGCCAGCTCAATGAGGCACATTTTACCCGTGCGGGAAACTCGAGGACGCCTGCGAAGATCTTTAGTTTGCCCAGATGGTTCTCGTCCACTTCGACATCAAGCTCTCCCGTGACCATCCGATGAAACTCGTCGAACAACTTCTCGGCCTCCTCGCGTGTCTTGCCCTTAACGGTCTGCGTCATCATCGACGCCGAAGCCTTCGATATAGCACAGCCCGAGCCCTTGAACGCGACGTCGCCGACAGTATCGCCGTCCATCTTTAAATAAACGCGAAGCGCGTCGCCGCAAAGCGGATTATTCCCCACGGCTTCTTTGTCCGCAGCCTCGATCTCGCGAAAGTTTCGCGGGTTCCTGTTGTGTTCCAGAATTGTCTCTTGATAGAGCTCGTTAAGTTCGGACATATTCACGCCTCGGTCATTCGTAGGACACGAAGGCCCGCACCGGAAACGTCCCCACACCCTTGAACTTTGGCGGCACGGCGTTGAAGGTAAAATCGCGGTCCGGGACATTTTCAAGACCACGTAGATGTTCGACTATCAGAACGCCTGCGCCGAGCAGGATGGTGTGAACCGGACGGGCCTTACCGCGTGAGTCGTCGATGTTGTGTGAATCGATCCCGACCAGCTTCGCACCTGAATCAACCAGAAACTTTGCGGCCTGTTCGGTTAGGAACGGGTGATTATCGAAATACGCTTCGGTGTTCCAGAATTCACTCCAACCTGTGTGCACCAGCACTGCTTTTCCGGCAACGTCATGCCCCACAAAGTCCTGTTCCGTAACGGCCAAACGCTCGTTATGCGGAACCCTGACGATCACGCCATCGAGACCGGTCATCTGTGCAAGGTCTATCTCTGAAAGGTCCTTGCCGTCCGCGTAGCGATGGAATGGCGTATCCAGGTAGGTCCCGGTGTTCGCGATCATCTCGATCCGCCCGATCTGAAACTCGGTTCCCGGTCCGTACCTCTCACGCGAATCCTCGCGGCTCAAATAATCACAGATGACCGGGGCAGGGAGCCCCTTATAGGTCACCAGTCCGTCTTCGATCGTGTGGCTGAGGTCGATGTAGTTTCGTTCCATAGACTGTTAATGAAACCGATCGCGGGGCCCGCGGCACCGCCAACAACTAAACCTTCGGTCGCCCGATCACGCAAAAATCTCGATCACCTTTTGCACCGCATCGGCGAGTTTATCTGCTTCCTCATGCGTATTATAGAATGCAAAGCTCGCGCGAGCGGTCGCGGGTACGTCGAAGAACTGCATCACGGGCTGCGCGCAGTGGTGGCCGGCGCGGACTGCAATTCCCTGCTGGTCGAGAATAGTTCCGATGTCGTGCGGGTGAACGCCTTCGATCGTGAATGACAACACGCTCGCTTTGTTCGCCGCCGTCCCGACGATCGTCACGCCCGGGATGTCGGCGAGTCGCGACGTAGCATACTTGAGCAGCTCGTGCTCGTAGGCCGCCGCAGCCTCGAAATCGATCGAGTTGATGTAATCGATCGCAGCTCCAAGCCCAATGCCTGCAGCAATTGCGGGCGTGCCGGCCTCGAACTTTTCAGGGATCGGCGCGAATGTTGTCCCCTCGAAACTCACGCTGCGGATCATCCCGCCGCCCGTCTGATACGGCGGCATTGCATCGAGCCATTTCCGTTTACCGTAAACGACGCCGCTGCCCGTAGGGCCGTACATCTTGTGACCTGAAAATACAAAAAAGTCGGCATCGAGGTCCTGGACATCCACCGGAAAATGCGGCACGCTCTGCGCCGCGTCGACGCAGACGGGCACGCCGAATTTGTGCGCCGTCGCCGTGATCTCCTTGATCGGGTTTACCGTCCCCAGCGAATTCGAAACGTGCGCGACAGCGACGATCTTTGTCCGCTCGTTCAACAGCCGGTCGAATTCCTCGATGACAAGCTCGCCGCGCTCATTGATCGGAATGACAACGATCTTTGCACCGCGTTCCTCGGCCGTCATCTGCCACGGAATGATGTTCGAGTGATGCTCCATCTGCGAAACGAGTATCTCGTCGCCCTCGCTGATAAATGCCTTGCCGTAGCTATGAGCGACCAGGTTGATACCCTCGGTCGTGCCGCGCACGAAAACGCATTCTTTGACATCGGGCGCATTGATAAACCGCTTCACCTTCTCGCGCGCCGCCTCGTATGCCGTCGTCGCATGCTGCGACAGGTAATGCACGCCGCGGTGAATATTTGAATGTTCCTCGGCCAAATACTTCGACGTGCGGTCGATCACCGACTGCGGCACCTGTGACGAAGCCGCGTTGTCGAGATACACGAGCGGCTTTCCGTTCACGGTCTGTGACAGTACCGGAAAATCCTTTCTGACCTTTTCTACGTCCCAATTCATTTCTTTTGCCGCAAAGACCATGGTCTATTAAATACTTGCCCCCAAACGATTTAGAACAATGTCATCGAGTTCCCCTTTCATCGCCGCCACGGTGACCTTGTTAATTATCTCCTCCGCAAAGCCATATGTCAGCAGATTACGCGCGAGCGGCTCGGGCAAGCCACGCGTCAATAAATAAAACAGTTCTTCCTCTTCGAGCTGGCCGACCGTGGCACCGTGCGAGCATTTTACGTCGTCATTAAAGATCTCAAGCTGCGGCTTTGTATCGACGCGCGCATCGTTCGATAAGAGGAGGTTTTTGTTCGATTGCTGTGCGTCGGTGCCGTGCGCATTCTCGCGGACAAACACTTTGCCGTTAAACACGCCTCGCGACTTATCGTTGAGCACACCCTTGTAATTCTGATGCGACGTGCAGTTCGGCACAGTATGGTCAATGACCGAGTGGGTGTCACTGTGCTGCGTACCTGATAGCATGTACAGTCCGTCGACCCACGCGTCCGCGCCTTCGGCCGTAAATCTTACGTCGATATCATGCCTCGCAAGACCCGCGCCGATGTTGATCGCCGTCGAGTCATATCGGCTTCCGCGTCCCAGTGCGACCTCGGTCACACCGTAATGAAGCGCCTCGGCCGATTCTTTCTGAACGCGGTAGTGAGTGAGGTTGGCATTGTCCTCAACGACGATCTGCACCGCGGCATTCGTAAAGCTTCTCGCCGCCGACGCATAAGTTTCAATCAACGTCGCCTTGCAGCCGGCCTGCGCGATGACGATGACGTGCGAAAATGTCACAACACCATTTTTGCCGGTGAATGCGATCTCGATCGGCTTTTCTACAACAGTATCCTTTCCTATCCGGACGATCGAGATAGTGCCCAACGCCAGGTTGAGGGCGGCGAAACCGTTGCGCCCGTAGTTGAACTGCCGCAAAAGATCGTTCGGCACATCGCCAGTGGCGCGACGTTCACTGTCCACTTCCCACTTGTCACTAACAACTGAAGAAACATTTGTATACTTCCAATCTTCGTGCTTGACCGTTGGGAAACCGATCTCGGAGAAAACGACGAAAGCCTCTTCGCGCAACTTCTTGATCGTGGCGTCGGTCTCGATCGCCAGCCGAGCCTTGAACGCCTCGGCAAATTGTGTCGTCAATGCCGTCGTCGTAGTCATCTCTCAG
>CAZSOE010000261.1:0-3952 GCA_964608335.1 uncultured Chloracidobacterium sp. | reverse complement strand
AAGCTTTTTGAGGCGTATCTCAGCGGCGCGAACGAGGTGCCGCCGAACGCTTCAACCGCGCGCGGTTACGGGCGTATCTTTCTCAATGACGCCGAGACGCAGGTCACTGCGTCGTTCTACTGGGAAGGCCTTAGCGGTAACACTACCGCCGGGCACATTCACGGACCGGCAGCCGCCGGGGCAAATGCGGGCGTCATATTCGACATGACGCCGCCGACGGGCACGACCAGCGGTTCTGCATTGGACCGTGTGTGGACTACGGTCACTCCTCAACAGGTGGCCGACCTTAAGGCCGGTCTATGGTACTTCAATATCCATTCGGCGACCTTCCCGGGTGGTGAGATCCGTGGACAGCTCGCCGCCGCCCGTCAACCGGTCGATTTCAACGGTGATGGCGTGAGCGACTTCTCGGTGGTGCGCAATGTCTCGAATGTGTTAACGACCTACAATCTGCTCAACGGCCCCGGGACCGTAACCGGTGTCGGCTGGGGAGCTATAACCGACAGGGTCGTGTCGGGTGACGTCGATGGCGACAAGAAAGCAGACATCATCGTGTGGCGTTCAGGCGCACAAGGGCGATTTTTTATTATCCTGAGTTCGGACAGTACAGTAAGGGCTACGGACTTCGGTCAGACCTCCGACGATCCTACGGTTTTGGCCGACTACACGGGCGACGGGAAAGACGACCTGGCAGTCTTCCGGCAAGGCCATTGGTGGTATCAACGAAGCGAGATCGGCGGCAACGGCTGTTCACTGCCTAATGCTTGCAATGATGTTACGCTCGGGCAGTCAGGTGACATACCGCTACCTGCCGATACCGATGGAGACGGCAAGAGCGACTTCGCGGTATCCAGGTTTGAGAGCGGAGCGCGCCGTCTTTGGGTACTTACGGCCGCTGGCGCGTCTAGCAATACCCTATTCGGGTCCGGGACCGATCTCATTGCTCCAGTCGATCATGACGGGGACGGAAAGACGGATTTCGCATTCATCCGTGAGGTCGCGGGAGTGATCGAATGGCATATCCGTCTCAGTTCGAACGGCCAGTATCTTGTCTTCTCATGGGGTGCCAGCGGCGACACGGCAGTACCGGGCGACTACGATGGCGACGGGCGGACCGACCTTGCCGTATGGCGGGCGGGCACGTATTACATTCGTCGTTCAACTGACGGGACGTTACTCGCGGTGCAGTGGGGCATGGCCGGCGATTCTCCGACAGCCGCGTACAACGTGCATTCCAGCCCCGGGGCTTAGGATGCAGCCGTCGCAGCGGCTTCAGCTTTTTCACCAAAGCCGAGTGCGTTACGGACGTCAGCTTCGATCGTTGCGGCGAGTTCGGTGTTCTCTTTGAGGAAGTTCTTGACGTTCTCGCGCCCTTGCCCGAGGCGGTCGCCCTTGTACGAGAACCAGGCACCGCTTTTCTCGATCACGTTGTTGTTCACGGCAAGGTCGATCAGATCGCCCGTGTGCGAGATGCCTTCGCCGTACATGATGTCGAACTCGGCTTCGCGAAACGGCGGCGCGCATTTGTTTTTGACGACCTTAACGCGGGTCCGATTGCCTACGACCTTGTCGCCGTCCTTGATCGCACCAATACGACGGATGTCGAGCCGCAAACTTGCGTAGAACTTTAACGCTTTGCCGCCTGTCGTGGTCTCAGGCGAGCCAAAAAAGACGCCGATCTTTTCGCGAAGCTGATTGATGAAGACAAAACACGTACGCGAATTTGCGACGATCGCCGTTATCTTTCTCAACGCCTGCGACATCAATCTCGCCTGAAGCCCCGGGAGCGAATCGCCCATTTCACCGTCAAGCTCCGCACGCGGAACGAGGGCAGCGACCGAATCGACAACGATCACGTCCACACTGTTCGATCGAACAAGTGTCTCGGCGATCTCCAACGCCTGCTCGCCCGAATCCGGCTGCGAGATCAGCATATCGTCGATGTTGACGCCAAGCTTACCGGCATATTCCGGGTCCATGGCGTGCTCGGCATCGATGTATGCGCAGATGCCGCCCGTTTTTTGCGCCGAGGCGACAACGTGCAGCGCCAGCGTCGTTTTGCCGGAGCTTTCAGGCCCGTAGACCTCGATAATACGACCGCGAGGGAAACCGCCCACGCCGATCGCCGCGTCGAGGCTCAGACAGTTGGTCGGTATCGCCCCGATCTCTTCGTGGGGTTTCTCACCGAGCCGCATGATCGCGCCCTTGCCAAATTTTTTCTCGATCTGCAGCAGTGCCGATTCGATAGCCTTTCCTTTGTCCATAACAAATGCTTCTCCTAACATATGCTCGCTCCTGTGCCTTAGGTGTTTCTCACATGAAACAGTATGGCACAAGGGGCGGCGTTAATGCAATAGTGTTTCTGACACGAAACACACGGCCTATCTTGTCCCGATTCGGAGTGAAGTTTAATCCAGCGAAGCCGCAATTTCAAACCGGCAAGTTCGCCGACACGTTTACCGCAGAATTCGCACTGCCCTAGGGCAGGGAAAAGATGTTCCACGGAAAACGATAGACCGCATAAACAAAGAGCGTGATCATGGCGGCCGTGATGAGAGCGTACTCGGCGATCAGCCATCTGCCGGGCACCAGTCTATGAAGCTTCCGTCGGAATACGAAATCGAACCGGTTCTTGGCCCAAAAGGGGAACGAGATAAAGCGACCGACCGTATTGAATATTCCGTAGAGCGGGGAGAGCAGAACGATCGTCAGGCTGTCGACCCGCTTGGTCCAGATCCACAAGATCAGCTCGAGTCCCACATACGTGAGATATACGATGAGAAATCCTACCGGATCCAGCAAGATCAACGGAAAGAGTACCAGCCGCATCGGGTCGGTCAGCACAATGAATACTTGATAGCCTTTTTCGAACTTGAGGGCGAACTTTGCACGCCGCGACACCAGAACGCGCAGGTACAGGACTAGAAGGTTCAGGTGCGCAGCACCCCAGCCGCCGCCAAATTTTACCGCGCGCTGCTTGAATAGCTGCCACCAGGTATGCGGCGCTTGCGTCGGTACGATGCGATCGGTATAAGTGACTCCTTTTCCCTGCCCGTAAAGGTAGGTCAGCGAGGTGCGCTCCTGGTCTTCACCGCCAAAAAAGCCGGAGTGGTGGTCCCGCTGCATCTGCACGTCCCGCGTGTGATAGAGACCGATCGCCCCGGATACGTTGCCAACCGATGCCTGGCCGGCACGGAGGGCTTTGCTGAGATACATGTTCTTTCGATACTCGAACTGCTGAAACGCGTTGACCCATGTCCCTTCGGGCTCGGGCATTACGTTGAAGGCTACGGCATCATAACCTTGTGCGAGCAAGCTTGTCGGTATTGGCGTATTCCCGATGTACGTATCGTCGTCGAGGATGAGCGTATAGGGCGTAGAGACCTGCGGCGAGACACGCGAGATCGTCAGCGCTTTATTCAGGTTCACATCGTTCTCGAAGACTCGCACGCCGTGCGCCGCGGCGATAGATGCGGTGTCGTCGGTCGAGGTGTCCGATACGACAACTATATTCTCAGGCGGCACGTGCCGCCGCGCACCTTCGATCGTTCGCGTGATAGCTTCGCCGGCGTTGTAGGTCGAAAGCACCACCGTCAGATCCTCTGGCTCACATTCGGTGCCTCCGTGATCGTGCGGCCTGAGGAATGAATGAATAAGAAGATAGAGGCCGTC
This sequence comes from uncultured Chloracidobacterium sp., assembly GCA_964608335.1. Classification (GTDB taxonomy): domain Bacteria; phylum Acidobacteriota; class Blastocatellia; order Pyrinomonadales; family Pyrinomonadaceae; genus OLB17. The sequence continues at coordinate 280 of CAZSOE010000261.1, read as the reverse complement.
CGAAAGCAGCAAGAAGCCGAGGGCAAGGACGAGCCCGCGCTTGCTGCCGCTAAAGTCCCAAACGCGCGTATAGAACCACCAGAGCCCGAAAACAAGCAGCCCGATCACTATGGCCGATGAGACGGCCGAGGAAACGCTTGAGACTCGCACGGTCATTTCGTGTCGCCAGGTTCGGCCGCGCCGTTGAGAATTTAGATAAGGCGCAGTTCAGAAAGCAAAACAGCGATTTGCTCTCGTTTTCCAGCCCCAAGCCTGCGGAATTACTTGAATTAGCAAACAA
>CAZSOE010000260.1:0-3965 GCA_964608335.1 uncultured Chloracidobacterium sp. | reverse complement strand
TTCGACATTAAAATTGATGATCAACCCAAGCTTATAATCCCCTAATCTCATGTATGTTACGTCTGTGCAACAAAGATCGGGTGAATGGTATCGCAACTTTTCACCTCAACCACGAGCTTATCCTCGACCACCAGATCAATACGATACCCGAACTTGAGATGAACATTCTCATATACAAGCGGCATAGCCTTTTGTTTTTCGACCTTCAAACCGGCCGCGCTCAGCTTGTAAACAAGACATTCCTCATAAGCGCTTTCGAGTAAACCCGGCCCAAGCGCTCGATGGATCTCGATCGCGAAGCCGATCACCTTATTCGCCACTTCATTCTCGTGCATTTCTTTTTTTCTTCTCTGGGCACTTTGTGTTCTTCCCTTTGTGCCCTTTGTGTTTCCTCTTCTACGCCAAAACCGAATAAACACAAAGGACCCATAGACCCTTGCACAAGAGTCACAAAGGCAGGAGCCTTTTCACCCAGTCGCGCACCGTATCTCGCAGCTGATCCAGATGAGCTTCAAAGAAGTGTCCGCAGTCAGCGAAGATCTTAACCTCGGCATGCGGTATCCGGTCGGTCAGCGAACGCAAGTTACCGAGCGAACCGAATTCGTCCCGATCGCCGTGTACAAAAAGTATCGGCTTCTTGGCACTCGCAAGGAAATCGTAATCGAGGTACTTATCGACCGGCGTCCCGACCGAGATCAATCGTACGACGCGGTCGTCGTTCATCGCGACTTCCGTCCCGGTACGTGATCCGAACGAGAAACCGGCCAGCGTTATCTCTTCACCCGGGAACCCGGATGACAAATGATCGAGCACATCGCGCACGTCCTGCTTGCCGCCTTCGAGCTCCAGCGCTTTCGGCATCTCGCCCGTCGAAGCCCCGACGCCGCGGTAATTAAATCTTAGGGTCGTCAACCCCGCATCCAACAGGCCCGTCGCGATGCGAAATACGACCTTATTATGCATTGTCCCGCCGCCGGCCGGGTGCGGATGACACACCATGGCGACACCGCGCCTCTCACCCCGCGGTTCTTTGACAATAGCTTCCAGGCGTCCATGCGACGCCGGAACGAACAGGTTTCCCTTTGGATACATACGAAAGCGCGATTCTAACAGACCGGGTCGCGCCATTCCCAAGAGACCGCCCTTCGTGCTACTTTTCTATTTGAACCTGACCTGACGTAATTCACGCCGCATGGAAGATGCCACAACACCGCCGGCCGCTGAGCCAGCGACGCCCTCGCCCAAGAAGCCCACGTGGAGTGAACTGCTCGAGACCGATCGTGCCGTTCGCGTGATCTATCTCATCTTCGGGCTGATCGCGACAGTGATGGTGATCGCGTTTCTGCAGACGCGAACCGATGCGATCTGCTGCGGCGACTGGGATGGGTATTACCACATTAAATGGAGCAAGCTGCTGTGGGATAACTTCAGCCAGTTCAAGTGGTTACCGACGTTCGAATGGCTGCCGCTGACGGTGCTCAACCCGCAGGACTACGCGGACCATCACTTCCTGTTTCATCTGCTTCAGATCCCGTTCCTCTGGTTCCTTGAACCGGTCACGGCGGCCAAGGTCGCGGCGATCTTCTACGCAAGCCTGGCGATATTCTCGGTCTATTGGCTGATCTATCGCTACGACGTCAAGCATCAGTTGATCTGGTTCGCCGCGATAATGACGTGTTCGAACGCGTTCTTTTACCGGATGAACATGGCCAAGGCGCCGCCGCTGACGATCATCATCACGGTGCTCGGCATCCACCTGCTCTTTCAACGGAATCACATCTGGCTGCTGCCGTTGATGTTCGCGTTCGTCTGGACCTACAGCCTGTTCCCGCTGCTCTTCTTCGCCGCGGTCATCTGGACGATCGTGATCGGGTGGAACGAACGGCGGTTCGAATGGCGGCCGATCGCCTATACGGGCTTAGGGATGGTGCTCGGCAACATCATAAATCCGTATTTCCCGCAGAATCTCGGGCTGTTCCTTGAGCATTTTTGGACGAAATTCAAGGTCGACGATTTTGCGGTTGCGGTCGGGGGCGAGTGGTATCCGTACACAGGTATCGAGCTGATAATGAACTTCCCCGTCGCCCTGCTGGCGATGCTGGTCGGCTACATCCTGTTTGCCCCACGCGGCGGAAAGCTGCCGGAGCGCGCGGCGTTCTTTCTGATGTTTACGACCATCCTGCTGGCCGCACAGTTCCGGTCAAAGCGGTTTGCCGAGTATTTTCCACCGTTTGCGATCCTGTTCGCAGCGTTTAGCTGGCAGGCATTCACAGCACCGCGCGTGCAGGAACTGCCTGAGGACTTCCAGCGCGAGATCGACCCGTACCTTGACGCGCCAAAACCGACCGAGCGCCAGGCTTGGGTACACGCCGTGAAACGCGCCGCGCCCTGGGTCGTTGGGATCGGGCTCGGCGTATTCTGGTTCTATTGTCTAACGGGCCTTCACAGCCTCGGGTTCAACGAGGCAGGGATGATCGACAACATCACTTCGAACGAAGAAGGCGACCGATATCGCCGCGTAATGGAGTGGGCCACCGGGCTGGACGAAACTGGAGCCGAGAACATCCCTGCGGGCGAGCGCATTTTTAACTGTACGTGGGATGATTTTCCTAAGCTGTTCTTCTATAACACCAAACACACGTACGTCTACGGCCTCGACCCGAACTATCTCTATTCGCAGGATCCCGATCTCTATAAACTTCTCAAGGACCTGACCGAGGGCAAGATCGATGATCCGGCACCCCTTATTCGCGAGCGCTTCGGCGCAAATTATGTGTTCGCGGACGCTCGAGAGAACACCGACATGATCGCGAAAATGCTCGCAAGCGGTTGGGCGGAAACAATTTACGAAGACGACGAGGCTCGCCTGCTGAGGATCAGACCGGTCAAAGGTGAACCGCCGGATGAAGCCAAGGACGATGAGCCTGAGACTCCCGAGGAAAAGAAACTCCTCGACGATCTCGAGGCGAATGACGCACGCAACGCCAACACGAACGATCCCGATAACGATGAACCCGGGCCTTAGCATTACCTTCATCCTGATCACCGCATCGGCTGTCTGTTCGTGTGCGCCGAACGAGGGCGTTCTGCATTCGGGCCGGGCCAACTCGCCGTCAGCACCGAATGCAGCGGCCGAAGTCAGTCCGTTCGAACGCGATCTCGCTGAAGCTAAAGGCGCGGACTTCACATGGCTCTATGTTGTTCGCCGGCGCGACGGTGGTATCCTTACGGATGAAGATAAGGCGTTCATAAGGAAACATACGGCCGAGGCGAACCGGCGGATCCTTACCGATGGCGGAAAGGCTGTCATAATTGGTTCGAACTATAGTGCCACGGTCGACGGAGCCAAGGCGCTCAGAGAGCTGCTCGATGTCGCCGACCATTCGCCGCCGTCGCCAAACCGATGACCGACCTAAGATATGCCCGAAATTGATGAACCAACCGGATCCGGCGCCCCTTCGCCCCGGCGCCAGTTGGACCGAAAACATACGGCCCGCCGTGTGTTTCTCGATCCGTCAACGCCGCGTATTCGTACGATCATCCGCGTCGTGGCGATCACGTTGATCCTGCTGTTCATCGCGGGCTTTCTGCAGAGCCTCATCTCGTCGCTCACGTACCTCTTTTTCCTTATCGTTCTGTCGGTGTTCTTTGCGTACCTGATCGATCCGCTGGTCCGCGTGATCAGGCGGCCGTTCAAGGACCGAAACCTCGAGAAACTAATGCCGCGGTCGCTGGCGATCGTGGTTGCGTATCTATTTGTATTCACGGTCGTCGGGATCGCGATCGCAAACATTGCTCCGAGCGTCGGTCAACAGGCACGCGAATTCGGCACGAACATTCCCGGGTATGCACAGGCCTTTCGCGAGCGCGCCAATGAGTTGAACCGCCGGTTCGACCGGCTACGGATACCTGATGAGGTGCAGACGTCGCTGAACGAAAAGGCCGCAGCTCTGGGCGGGACGATA
>CAZSOE010000259.1:0-4001 GCA_964608335.1 uncultured Chloracidobacterium sp. | reverse complement strand
TCAGCTTCCTGATGGGGAGCGGCTGGAAGAGCATCGTCCGCAAGCACCTGCCGGCCGCCATCGAAAAGGTGCATCTGAAAGAGGCGTCAGCAGCATGAGCATCCGCGCCGTTCTCGGTCGCCGCGATGACAAATGCCGCCGTCCCGTGATAGCGTGGCGGTATGCTCAACAATTCGCACATTCGGGCTGTCTTTCATGTCGGGGCCGCTCGCCGTCCTACCGCCTTGATCGTACTGCTGGCCTTTCTTAGCTCATCGCTCCAGGCTCAAACTTCTGAGCCGGTGGACCGCGAGATCGTCGCAAAGATCCGTGACGAAGGGCTAAATCGCTCGCAGGTGTGGAAGTTCTTTTCGCACTTTACCGAGGTGATCGGTCCGCGTCTTACCGGCGGCCCTGAGGTCAAGGCTGCGGCTGAGTATTCGCGCGACCTGCTCAGAACCTGGGGCCTTGCCGACCCGCGGCTCGAGGCATGGGAATTTGGCCGCGGCTGGCGGCTCGAACGTTCGGTGATCGAGATGGTCGAGCCGCGTTATATGCCGCTCATCGGCTATCCCGAGGCCTGGTCGGCATCTACACCCGGTGAGATAACGGCGACGCCGGTTTTTCTCGGTAACAAAAGCCAGGCTGACATCGAAAAGATGAAAGGCCAGCTCAAAGGCGCGATCGTGATGAACCAGCCTCTGCAAACGTATTTCGAACGCGCCGACCGCAAACAGCCGACGTCATTTGATGAACCGGTCGCCATCGGCCAGCCTCGCGCACCGCAAGGCTCGCAACCGATGATCACAGGCGCTGCGATGAACAAGATCCTGTTCGAGAGCGGAGCCGGCGTCGTGCTCAGACCAAACCGCGCCGAGCACGGCACGATGTTCGTGCTGGGCCGCGACAACGGCGACGCTGCGATGCCAAGCATGGTGCTGAGCGCCGAGCATTACAACATGATAGTTCGAATGCTTGAGATGGGCGTGAAGGTCAAGCTGCGGGTGAATATCCAGGCCCGCTTTCTCACCGAGGATAAGAACGGTTACAACGTCATTGCCGAGCTGCCGGGTACGGACCTCAAGGATGAGGTCGTGATGATCGGCGCACATGTCGATTCGTGGCACTCGTCGCCCGGCGCGACCGATAACGCGGACGGTTCGGCGGTTGTGTTGGAGGTCATGCGAATCTTAAAGGCGATCGGCGCAAAGCCGCGGCGCACGATCCGCGTCGCACTCTGGAGCGGTGAAGAGCAGGGGCTTTTTGGATCGCAGAGATATGTTCAAAAGTACCTTGCCGGCGATGCGAACAAAGCGGCACGCGATAAGTTCTACGCGTACTTCAATCTCGATCCCGGCAGCGGCCCGATCTACGGCTGGTATCTCGAGAACAATGCGGCCGTCAAACCGATCTTCGACGCATGGCTCGAACCGTTCAAAGATCTCGGAGCGCGAAAGAACATCTTGCAGCCTATCGGCTCGACCGATCATGTGTCGTTCAACCGCGCCGGCGTTATGGGCTTTAACCCCGTGCAGGATTACACCGATTACGACGTCCGCACGCACCACACGAATGTCGACACTTACGAACGCGTCAAGGAACAGGACCTAAAGCAATGCGCGATCGTGCTCGCGTCCTTCGCATATCACGCAGCGATGCGTGCCGAAAGGCTCCCGCGGCCCGCCCCGCCGGCACCTTGATTAGGTCGTTTGCCCCGCACGCCGATCACAAGTATCATCTGGGAAATCGAAAAACGGAGATGAATGTATGAGCTGGAGAAAGATACCTTTCCTTCGCTGGTCGTTTTGGAAGATCCTGTTCGGGATGAAGAACCTGACCACTGAGTGGCAGGTCGGTGATGGGCGCGAAGCTCGGCTTGCCGAGTATGTGCTCGCCAAGGCGCGGCAAGGCGATCCGGCCGACGTTATTCGGATCATCGACGAGTACGCATACGAACAGAGTTTCCTGATCAACGTCGGCGACGAGAAGGGCGCGATCCTTGACGAGGCGGTCGAGAGGGCCGCGCCCAAGCGAATGCTCGAACTCGGGACCTATTGCGGTTACAGCTCGCTGCGAATGGCCGTTGCGGCGCCGAACGCGAAGATCTATTCGCTCGAGTTCAATCCCGCGAACGCCGAGATCGCGCGCGCTATCCACGCACATGCGGGCGTCGACGATCGGGTGACGGTCGTGGTCGGCACATTGGGCGACGGCGGAAAGACGGTCGAGGCACTTAAACGGGAACATGGGTTCAAGCCGGATTCGGTCGATCTCGTTTTTCTCGACCACGATAAAGACGCATACCTGCCCGATCTGAAGTTGATCCTCGACAAAGGCTGGCTTCGACCCGGTGCGCTTGTCGTCGCCGATAACGTCAAGTTTCCGGGCGCGCCCGAGTACCAGGCCTATATGAATGAGAACGAGGGTAAGGTTTGGCGCACTGCCGCGCACGAGACCCACGTCGAGTATCAGTCGGTGATCAAGGATCTGGTACTTGTCTCTGAGTACCTTGCGCCGAGCGGCGAGGCGGCGGCCGCAAAAGCATAGTGGCTATCTTCGCCGGAGCTCGTGGATCCGTTTTATCAGTTGCGGAAGCAGGCCGATAGTTCTGATCAGCGAGCCGCTGGCGAATTTCTGTGCAAACGCGCGAAAAGTCTCGAGAGCGTTCTTTGAGTACGGGAACCACCACGCATCGGGCGTGAGCGCGAGCTTGTTGACATGAATGTGCTGCGGCTGGACGAGCTCCATTAGACCGAGTTCACCGTGGGTGCGGCCGCGGCCGCTATTCTTGAAGCCGCCCCACGGGGTCTGGCCAATGCCGTGCGTATAGAGCAGTTCGTTGATGCAGACCGAGCCGGCCTCGATCTGACGCCCCACGCGCTCACCCCGCTTCCTATCTTTTGTCCATACGCTTGCAGTTAAGCCGAACTCGCTGTCGTTCGCTAGCCTTATCGCCTCTTCCTCGGTTTTGAAAGTCGCGATCGGCAGCGTCGGCCCGAAGGTCTCTTCCTGCATTCCGCGCATTTCATTCGTCGCGCCGGTTATGACGGTAGGTTCGTAGAATAGCTTATCGATGACGGCGTTTCGCCGGCCGCCGACCTCGATCGTGGCTCCTGATGCGCGAAAATCCTCGACGTGATCCTCAACGATCTTGATCTGCCGGTCGGACGACATCGCGCCGATGGAAACATCTTCGCCGTCACCCTCGCCTTGTTTTAGTTCGCGGGTTTTCTCAACGATCTTCCGTGTCAGTTCGTCCGCGACCGCTTCGTGAACGTAAAGTCGCTCGACCGAGGAACACGACTGGCCCGAGTTGCAGAACGCGCCCCAGACCGCGGCCTGCGCGGCGAGTTCGAGGTTGGCGTCTTCGAATACGATCATCGGGTCCTTGCCGCCAAGTTCAAGCACGCACGGGGTCAGGTTCTTTGCGGCGGCAGCGGCGATCTTTTTGCCCGTGGCGATGCTTCCGGTGAACATTATCTTGTCGGGAGCGGCTTCGACGAGCGCCGCACCCGTGTCGCCCGCACCCGTAACGATTTGAACCGCATCAGCCGGAAAGCCTGCCTTTTCAAACACTTCGCCGATCCTGAGGCCAACCATCGGCGTGAGTTCCGAGGGCTTGATGACGACGGTGTTGCCTGCCATTAACGCCATCGCGGCCTCGCCGAGCGGGATCGAAAAAGGGAAGTTCCAGGCGGGAATGATGCCGACGACGCCAAGCGGGTGATAGACGATCTTCGACGAGCGGCCCATCAGGCCGTAGAGGCTGATGCCGATCTTACGCGGCCGGAGCATCCGTTCGGCCCCGCGAGCGACCCACTGCATCAGGTCGAGCACCGGCACGATCTCCATCGAAAGAGCTTCGGCGACGGGTTTGCCGGATTCGCGCGAGATGAGCGAAGCGATCTCGTCCATTTCCGCGAGAACGACTTCACGCGCTCGCATCACAAGCCGTTTGCGTTCCCCGATCGAGGTGGTCTTCCAGGTTTGGAACGCAGCCCGCGCGCCCTCAACAGCTGCTT
>CAZSOE010000258.1:0-4004 GCA_964608335.1 uncultured Chloracidobacterium sp. | reverse complement strand
GCCGAGGCGGTCGCTGACGCTCTTCGACGCTCAGATCTGGTGATCACGACCGGTGGCCTCGGCCCGACTGAGGACGACGTTACGCGCGATGCGACCGCGCAAGCCTTGGGCCGCCCTCTCGTATATCACGACGAAATCGAGGCCCATCTGCGCGAGCGTTTTCGGCACTGGGGCCGCGAAATGCCCGAGATCAACAAACGGCAGGCTTACGTGATCGAAGGAGCGGACGTCCTGCCAAACCCCAACGGATCCGCCGTCGGAATGCTCGTCGAAAACGACGGTAAACTCCTGGCGGTCCTTCCCGGGCCGCCTCGCGAAAACCAGCCGATGTTCGACGATCACGTTCTTCCCCGGCTTGACCGTCTGCGAGGCAAAACGGTCGGGCGACGGCGTGTTTTGCGGATCTCGGGAATGGGCGAATCAGCGGTTGACGAACTCGCGGCACCCATTTACAAAGGCTATCGCGCTGTCGAGACGGCGATCCTGTTCAACCGGTCCGAGGTCGAGATCCACCTGCTAGCGCGCGGAGCGACCGCGGAGGCCGCAGACGATGAGCTCGAAAAGTTGACCACCCGGCTCGCTGAGGTCTTCGGCATTGCGCTCTTTTCCACAAATGGCGAATCGATGGAGGAGGTCGTCGGCCACTTGCTGGACCAGAGACGCGAAACGCTCGCCTTGGCCGAAAGCTGTACCGGCGGGCTCGTTGGCGAACGTATCACAAGCATCGCCGGGTCGTCGGGCTATTTCCTCGAGGCGGCCGTTACCTACTCGAACGACGCAAAGGTCAGGATACTGGGCGTTCGGCGTGAGACCATCGACGAACACGGTGCCGTCAGCGGCGAATGCGCCGAGGCGATGGCGGCCGGGATGCGTAAGGTCTCGGGGGCCGACCACGCCGTTTCGGTCACCGGAATTGCCGGCCCGGGCGGCGGCAGTGCCGAAAAACCGGTTGGGGTCGTCTTTATCGGGTACGCCGGGTCGCGAGGGGTTCGGTCGCTAAATCTGGTGCTTCCCGGAGACCGCTATTTGATCCGTTGGCGGGCCAGCCAGGCGGCGCTTGATTATCTGCGGCGGGAACTGTTGAAACAATAGGATTTTGGTTGCTTTTTTCCGCCAATAAACCGAAAATTTAATGTGGCGAAACTCTCCTGCCACAATTTGAAACTTCATCGCCACAATTTCGTGTAAATTCTCTGGCTGTCCTATCTTAGGTCGAATTGTTGATAAAGCTATGAAAAGATCGATCCTGGTTCGCTCGTTCATCGGGTTCGTTTTGCTCCTTTCCCTCCTGACGCCAACCACGGCGCTCGCCTTTGCCGACGGGAAGAAGCATTTCAAGGAAGGCATGAAGCACGAGGCCGCCGAGGAATGGGACAAGGCCGCCGAGGAGTTTGCCCTTGCGGTCGCCGACAACCCGAAAAACCCGGAATACCGGCTTCACCTGGTGCGCTCGCTTTTCAATGCGTCGCAGATGTTCATGAAGAAAGGCCGTATCGCCGCCGGCGAAAAGGATTACGAAGGAGCCTACACGGCATTCCGGCGGGCTTACGCCTTCGACCCGACCAACGAACTGGCCAAATCGGAGATGGAAAGGATGGTTCGCCTTCAAAAAGAGGCGACCGGAGCATCCGACGACAAGAAAACCGACGCGGGCGGCGTAAAACTCATTCCGACCTCGATGAACGCCACTTCGACCGCCGCGGCGACAGCGGCCCAGATACCGCAGAAGCTAGAGAAACTGCGTGACATACCGTTTCCCGCCGGTGTCGATCTTCAATTCATCATTAAAGAGCTGGCACGGGAGCTTGAACTGAACGTTCTTTTCGACGTTGAGTCGTTCCGCACCGCGCGCCGGGCAAACATCGATCTGAGGAACGTGACAGCAGCCAAGGCACTTGATTACATTTTCCTGCAGGAAGGCCTCTTCTTTCAGAAAGTAGGCCCGCGGACGATCCTCGTTGCGAACCAGGCACGCCGCACCCAGTATCAACAACTCGTGCTCAGGACCTTCTATCTTGCCAACGCGGCGCCAAAAGATATCGTGAAGGTCGTGCAGACCGCCATCCCGGCCCAGCCGGGCCGCAGCGGCACCATCGTGCTGACAGACGATGCTACGAACAGCGTAACGATCCGCGACACCGAGGAAAATGTGAAGCTGATCGGTAAGTTGATCGCGTCGCTCGACAAGGACCGAGCCGAGGTCGTTATGGACGTGGCTATCTACGAGGTAAACAAGAGCGACCTGCTCCAGCTCGGAAACCAGATCGGTACACAAAACCAGTTGACCAATCTTGGCGGGACAGCACCCGGCACCGTACCTTTGCGCGATAAGCTGCTGAGCACTGCGGTGGCAGGAGGCATCACAACCACGCTTCCTACCGCGATCGCTACCGGCATTTTGCTTCCTGGGTCTTCCCTTCAAGCTTTCCAGAGCAAAAGCGATACGAAGTTGATCGCGTCTACCCAGATCCACGCTTTCAATAATGAAGATTCTTCGGCCCGCATCGGTCAGCGTGTCCCGGTGCAGAGCGCTCAATTCGTCGGACTCGGAAATACCGGCGTCGGCGGCAGCAACGGCGTGGTATCAAACGTGATCAACTATGAACAGGTCGGTCTGACGCTGAAATTCAAGCCCCTTGTATTCCCTAATCAGGATGTTCAGGTCGCAATGGAGATCGAGTCGAAGGACGTCGCGGGAGCTAATACGCTTACGCCCACTTTTACCGAGAGGACGATCAAAGGCACCGCGCGAGTTCAGAACAACAAGACGCTTCTGCTGGCGAGTGTCGCCCAGGGCGTCGAGACCAAGGGCAAACAAGGCCTGCCATTGCTCGGGCTGATCCCGATCATCGGCCGGCTATTCACGGCTCCGACGAGGGATAACCGTCAGGTCGATATCGTTATTGCGGTCACGCCGCGTGTAATCCGCGCTCCGGCCATTCTGCCGGACGATGAGATCGAGCGGCCGACCGGCAGTATTGCGGTGCCGACGAACAGCAACCTCGAGGCAATGATCCTCGAAGAGGAACGAGAAGAACAGTTGGCCGCCGCACGCCGTTTGGGCAACAATGCGGTCGTGCAGCTTCCCGACAAATCGGCCGCTCCGGAGTATGTCAAAACCGAATCCTCGACCGATCCAGTTCAGAACAATGCGACTTCGGCTGGGACAACGGTGGCAAAAACCGGGGACTACGGTTCGACTCCGCTAAAACCGATCGATGCTTCGGTCAAGACGCTGCAGCTCAATCAAACTGCGGACACATCTGCTGTGACAGCCAGCGAAGAAGTAAAAACGCTACCCGCGGAATCAGAGACGGCGAAACAACCGGCCGGCCCGAATTTGGCGATCCGTCTCGGTCAGCTTGGTGAAATGAAGGCCGGAGAGAAGATCAAGGTGCCAGTGACGATCGAAGGGGCCGGTGCGTTCCGGTCGGGAGTCGTTGGCTTCAAATTCGACGATAAGAAGGTTGCGATCCGCAGCGTTAGTTTCGGCGATGTCTTCGGGACGCAGGCAAATACCGCGGCGACGCCTTTCCTCAATCAGGACGGTAAGCTCTATGTTACGCTCACTTCCGCTGACGGAAAGGAGATGAGCGCTTCGGGAACGATCGCTTTCATCGAGATCGAGGTTCTCACGGACGGGCGGCCCGAGATCGCCCTCGACCGCGATGTTCTAAGTTTTGTGACCGTCGACGGCAAGAACTTTGCGATCAAATTGGACTAGAGATCCGGTGATGGTACGGCTGAGTGAAAACCGAGGTTATAGCCTGATCGAGCTGGTCGTTACGCTCGGCGTTCTGGCCATTCTCGTAATGGGCACGATCCCGATGGCCGAGAACGCGGTCCGGCGACAGAACGAGATCCGGCTTCGCGAATCGCTCCGCATGATCCGCGCCGCGATCGATGAATTCAAACGGGACACAATGGGCGCATGCATCGGCAATTCGACGAATTCGACGAATCCGACCGAGCGGTTTCAGACCGCAGTGCCCACGGACCCGCGG
>CAZSOE010000257.1:0-4030 GCA_964608335.1 uncultured Chloracidobacterium sp. | reverse complement strand
CGCGGGCGATCTGAATGACAGAATCGCGTGTAATGCCGGGGAGTATCGACGCCCCGAGCGGCGGTGTTATCAGGCGGCCGCCGTTGACCAGAAAGATATTCTCGCCCGACCCTTCGGAGACGTAGCCGCGATCGTCGAGGGCTATTCCTTCGGAGAATCCGCCAAGGAGGGCTTCCATCTTGATCAACTGCGAATTCATGTAATTCGCACCGGCCTTGGCCATCGCAGGCATTGAATTTGAGGCGATACGCGTCCAGCTCGAAACGCACACATCGATGCCGCTTTCGAGGGCCTCTTCGCCCAGGTATTTGCCCCATTGCCAGATCGCGATGTAGGAATCGATCGGGTTCGGGAACGGATTGACGCCGAAAGCCGGCTTTTCTTCGTTGAGGCCGCGGAAGATTATCGGCCGTATGTAGCACGCATCGAGGCCGCTCTGCCGCACAAGCTCGACCGTCGCGTCGATGAACTGCTCGCGCGAAAAAGGCGAGTCCATTCGATAGATCTTTGCCGAATTCACGAGCCGCTGCATATGTTCCGGCAATCGGAACACGGCAGAGCCCTTGCTCGTGTTATAGCAGCGTATGCCCTCAAAAACGCTCGAGCCGTAATTGACGACGTGCGACATCACATGGATGCGTGCATCGTCCCAGTCAATGAATTCGCCGTTTTTCCAAACCTTCGGCGATATCTTCATCGTGTTCACATCTTTTGCGGACATATTCTTTTCTGGGGTTAAAGGCGTGGGACTGCGTTAATTCTAGCCCACGCCGTAGCAACAGTGCAACGCCTGTCTACAGGATCGAGATCCTCGGTGCCGTATCGTCGAGGCGGGAACTAAAAACGGTCGTGCCGACCGTTACCCTTACTATGATCGGCTGGTCGCCCGCGCCACGCAGTCCGTCGGTAAGATTGAAATCGAATGTGTAAACGCCCGGTGCGATCTCGACCGGCGCCGTGGCCGCCGGCAATACGACATCACGGATCCGGACCGAAACCAGGGCCGCGGGCATATTGGCGACACCGGTCACGTGGATGCGAAGAATACTGGGCACGAGCCGGTTGCCGCGCCGCATTATGGTCCGGACCGCAAACGGCTCGGTCGTGTGCACGGAATTGGTGACATTAAAGAGCTTTGCACGTCCGAGCGGCGCGATCTCCGCGTCCGCGCGGAAGATATCGGGCCTCGCCGACACGAACGTGACAGTGCTCCGCATCACAACGCCGTTGTTGTTGATAACGATCGGGAAGCTCGTGCCCGTATCAGCGCCTTCGAGTCCGCGCGGTGTTACAAGCTCGATCGTCCGCTGGCCGACACGCTTGAGCCCGCAAGCCGCGCCGTTGATGCTGACGCTGACGCCGCTGAGCTCGATCGGCAGGTCAAACGCCCGCTCCAGAGCGCCGGCCGACGTTCGTGCCACGACCGGCTGGTTGAGGCCGGACTGGTATTCCAGAATGACGAGCATTCCGGGTCCCACGCCGTGTACGGCCGGAGGTGTGACGGGTGTTGGCGTCGGTGTAGCCGTCGGTGTCGGCGTTGGGGTTCCCGTCGGTGTCGGAGTCGGACTTGGCGTTGCCGTCGGCGAAGGCGTCGGCAGAGGCGACGGCGAAACCGGCATGCGGCTGGCCCCGGTTGCGAGATTGATGCTCACGGGCGTCTCCGACAGCTTCGTCGGTATCAGCAGATAGAAGACTTCGCTGACGCGGTCGAAATTACCCGTACCCAACTCGGTCAACGCAAGGTTGAAAACCGAGCGCTCGATCGTATTGCTCGTAAGCGGCTGTGTCGAGGCAAAGAAACTGCCGGCGGGGAATTTGGCCAGGCGCGTGAACCCAGGCGCCGGCGTCGCCCCGAGAAGGGGCATGATAGGTAATGAATAAAGCTGGGTCGGCCGTGAGGTATCGGGGTTTAGACCGTCCGCCGCAGTCGCCGGCACTGTGCCGTCCGCCTTGATATTCATTCGCGTCTCGATCACGAGAGTCGAAGGCAGGCATCCAGTTCCCGCGCAGCCCGCCGGATAGCCCGTAAATCCCGGATAATGCTGGACATCGCCGCCGGTGGCCTGAGAATCGGAATTGCTCCGTTGGCCGACCTGCCGAATGCTGTTGTCGCTCGCGTCGTAGAGGAAAAGCGCGAAGGCCGTGGAGTTGCCCGTCGAGCCGAGGTTCGCATACGAATCGAAGCCGATGAAGCGACCGTCGCGGCTCATGCGCCGCCCGGGTTCGAGCATATTCACGACCTCACCCGGGTTGGTGGCCGTGGTTGTGGTGATCTGACGGCCACCCGTAGGCACACCTCCGGCCAGATCGGCGTAGAAGATCTCTTCGTTGCGGCTCGATTCGGGATTGCTGCCTGTGTCGAAATTTGTCGCGCTCGCCGGATTGTCGATCGGGTCGTCACCCGTGCTCGAGAATGCGACGCGCCCGCCATTCCCCGATATTGTCGGGTATTTGCTGTAGATCGGGTTGCCGACTGTCCCCCGGGGCGTTTTTGTGACCTGATTCAACGTCGCGCTCGCCCTGACGTAGGTAAAGATCTCATCGTTATCTTCCGCCGGAAACGCGTTGCCCACGCCCGGCACAAGGTCGCGCGTCGAACCGAACGCGATGATCGAGCCATCGTCATTGATACTCGCATCGTGGTTATCATCCGCAATGAACGGCGTCGTTATCGCAGATCCGGGGCGCGGAAGTTGACTCGGGTCGGTATTCGTGACGCGGACGAACGTCGCACCGGGGTTGGCCGTGCCATCCGCGCTGTACGGAGCAAGGTTAGTGAACGCAACCTCGTCACCCGCAGAGAGGTCGGCGACCGGCGCGACATCCGGAATTCGGTACATCCAGATCTCTAGATTGCCGTCCTCCGAAAGCGGGTTTGCCGCGGGCGTAGGCGTCGGGGTCGGCGATGGATTTGGTGTTGGGGTTGGAGACGGCGTTGGTGTCGGTGTCGGCGTAGGCGACGTGAAAGCATTCCCGTTAAAAAGTCCCGGGTTCGTGGCATCCGGCGCGGCCGGCCTCGAGGTCGTTGCGTTGGAACTGAACGCGATCCACCGCCCGTCGTTACTAATGACCGGACGGGTGTTAACTATCTCTACCCGCGTATTTCCGATCGTCGGGGCTGCACTCGGGTCATAGAGCACGCTCTGGGTGTCCGTTATTTGGAAGATCCTGCGCTGCGCGTAGTCAAAAAGAAATATTTCGGCGTTGCCGTCTGCGTTACGGGGATTCTCGGTCGCGAGGTTTCCTTTTGATTCGAAAACAACAAAGCGGCCGTCTCCGCTGATGCCGCCCGCGAACGACTCAAAGAGCGAATCGGAAACCTGACCGATCAAGGAGTCGGCTTGCGCAAAGGAGATCGCTGTAAATCCAGTTATGACTAAAAATACTAAAAGAACTTTATGGCGAGACGTCACAAACTCCTCCCAAGATGAATACGTTGAGGCGCTGTACGGCGATAAGAAACTCGCCCATAACCAGCCCAAAATACTCAATTCTATGGTTTAGGCCGGGGTTCTGCAACCAAGTCGGGGGCAAAACCCGTGAGCGCCGGCAAAAGGAACGTCTTCTTTGATGCCCTTGTCGGGAGCCCGGGTTGTCATTTTCCCAACCGCATATATCATTTA
Organism: uncultured Chloracidobacterium sp.; assembly: GCA_964608335.1. GTDB lineage: Bacteria > Acidobacteriota > Blastocatellia > Pyrinomonadales > Pyrinomonadaceae > OLB17. Next base: position 407 of record CAZSOE010000257.1, on the reverse strand, counting down.
CTACTAGCAGTTTACGGGCAATGATGAGTAAGGCTCGAAACATCATGATCGTTGCGGGCGAGGCGTCGGGCGACCGGCACGCGGCCAGGCTGGTCACGGCTCTCAATGAAGAAGAACCGGGCCACCGTTTCTTTGGCGCCGCGGGTCCGCGTTTACGCTCTGCCGGTGTCGAGGCCATAGTCCGGGCCGACGGTCTTTCGGTAGTTGGCCTGATGGAGATCGGGGGTGCACTGCCAAAGTTCCTGTCGGTTATGCGTAAGCTCAAACGCGCTGCCGTCGACCGGCATGCGGAATTGGCGATCCTCGTCGACTTTCCCGACTTTAACCTCAAACTCGCACGGTGGCTGAAGCGCCGCGGGATCAAGGTCGCATATTACATCTCACCTCAGTTATGGGCGTGGCGAAGT
>CAZSOE010000256.1:0-4055 GCA_964608335.1 uncultured Chloracidobacterium sp. | reverse complement strand
GACGGTGACGGCCCTCAGGCTCGTGCGGCCCTTCGATCTCGGCCACACCTTCATAGAGCCACTTCTTGAACCAGCCTTTTGCCTTCTTTTCCACAAAAACAAAAAGACCGCCGGGTGTCGTTCCTACCCGCGGTTGTCAGTTCCCCGTCGCCGTGATCGGTGGTTGCGCAAACGGCTCATCTGATCCGGTCGAACACGCTAGATTTTACAATGATGATCGGCAAGGTCAAGCCTTATGAAGGTCGATCAAAAAGCAAGGGCGGCGTCTCCCACACCGCCGCCCCTGGACCGCCTCCGAAGAGGCGATCGATGTTCACCGGGAGGTGAACAAGCTAATTATGCACAAGCGCCCGCAAAACGCAACCGGTCCGGTCACAGGCAGGCGATCTACTCGATATCGAGGGCTCCAACGAGCGCGGCCTGGCTTCCGTCGCCGCGGGACGCAAAGATCGAGTAGCTGCCTTTCGGAGCGTCCGGACTGACCTTTATGAGCAAACTAATGACCGGGATATCGTCCCTGAGATCATGAACCGTCAGCGAGCTGGTATCGATAGATATGTGTTCGGATCGAACGAAGATACGGGTCTTGCCGTCGTCAAGGCCGCGGCCGCCGAGATACACGGTAAATTCGCCTCCTGCCCGGAGGCCAACAGCGGAATCATATAATTGCCCGTTGAGGCCTATGTAATCGAGCGAGAGAAGGTTCTTGCGAGCGGCCGCGCGTTCAAACAGCGCCGTAGTGACACCCGGCTCTATACGAGCGTCGCCGGCGTCGCCGCCGGAACTCGAGCCAGTCTTTTGCCAATAGACCGAATATTCCCCTTTCGGCAATCCGCCAATTCGGAAACTCCCGTCGGCCGAGGTCGTTGCTTGACCGGCGACGACGCCTGAATCCTTCAGCTCGGCCCACACTAAGACACCGCCGCGGGTGCCGGGCATGGTCACACGTCCCGCAAGGGTACCGCAGCAGCCCTCGTCGGCGATGCCGTATAGTTCGCGGACCGCGGCCACATCGCTCGCCCCGAGCGAGCGGGCGGCAATGTTCACAAAACCGAAGTAACCGTTCTTAGACAGGCTCTCGGACATCGTCGCCGCAAGAACCCCCGAATGGCGGAGCCCGAGAAGATGGCCGATCTCATGCGTGAGCGTCGACTCGAGGTCAAACGTGCCCGGAGTGCCGTTTGTCGAAAAAAGCTGAAACGGATTAAGCACGATGTCCGCCTCTGTGATGTAACTGCCGCGATAAAAGACCCGCGTCCGGGCCGCCTCGCCGAACGGATCGCGCGTGAACAGCAAAACGTTCTCAGGCGAAGCCGCTACGGTGATCAAACTGACACCGTCGCCTGAAAGCCCGGCGGGGCTTACGTTGCGCCGGTCTGTCCGCTCCGAAACGAATTCTATGTCAGCAGCCTGTCGCCAAGCGTCAAAGGCACGCTGGATCGCACCAGCTACGTCGCTTCCCTCCTGAATATTCGGGCTCCCCTGGAACAGCGAGTTAGAGATAGCAAGCCGAAGGTTCGCGGTTCTCCATCGGAATCTCGGTGCATCAGCTCGCGGCACCGCCGGCGCAGCGGAACTCGCAACGACCTCGCCGATCGCCGAGACGGCGATGAGGCTCAGAAGCAAGCTGCACCGAAGAATGCGTTTCATCATCCACTCACGCGCCGTCGCCTTCCGCAGTCCCGACACGCTCAAGATCGGCAAAGGCCACGATCAACAAAAGCGACACTAGCGCCACAGTCGTCAATAAATAAAGCACCGAGACCTGTTCGTATGCTATCAAAACGCCGATCACAATGGCTACGAGAAGCATCCATAGCAAGGCCATCGTACGGCGGCTCAATCCCTTTTTCGCCATCGTCATTTCACTCTCTATAGTCTTCAAACCCTAAGACGCCGGGAAACGGGTTTCAGTTACTACACCCCGAGGGCCCGGGAACACCTTAATCAATAATGTGCAATCGCGGCTCGATTCTAGCTTTTTCCCGGCTTTCCGCCGAGGTTATCACAGGCGGATATTTTCGGGGGCTTCCGCCGCGCGCCGCGACGTCTATTATATCAAATGCCTGCAAGGCTATATCCTCAGCCTCGCCTCGGCCTATCTTTCCAAGGTCCGCCTCTATTCTTCGCACGTCGCTGCCGTCCCTGCGAAAGACCGTTGCTTTCTGGCCCGGCGCCGATGCCGCAAGCCCGCCGGCCGCCGCGACTGCCTGGCTGAGAGTCAGATCAGCCCGAGAATACAATGGTCCCGGACCGTTAACATTGCCGACCACGTATATCGGCAAGGCCCTCTCGACCGTTATGATATCACCGCTCAGGATCTCAGGATCCGAGCCGGGCTTTCCGCTCAGGATTTCACCGAATTTGATGTTGAGCCTCCGGAGGCCGTTGTCTTCGGCCGGCCGGGGTATTTCGGTGTCACAGGCAAGCCGAGGCTGACGGAGCACCGTTATATCACCACTCGCCCCTTCGGCAAGGCCGCCAGCCGCTACGAGAAGCTCACGCAGCTTAACGCTTCGCATCAGGCTAAACCGGGCCGGGGTCCGAACAGCCCCGTCCAGCCGTGCGAACGCCCTGCCCGATCGGTCTATTATCCTGACGACAACCCGGGGTTCCCGAAGGATCCGGCTGAGCGCGGCAGCGATGTCGAGAGCGATCTCGCGCTCGGTCCTGCAGATCGCCATTACCGACGCGTCGTAGGCGTCGAGTCCGTTGAGACGGCCGTCCGGCGTCAGGCCGCCCCGCCAATCGAATTCGAAACCGCCAAGGACATCAACATCGACGATATCGCCAAAGTGAACGCGATCGACAGGCTTGATCTCTGGTGGCTGAGCTAACACTGCCGTCGGGATAGTCAGCAGCGCGAGGGTAGATAATAAGTGGAGTATGCGGGGTCGCGTGAGGATCATTCCTCCACGGGGTGAGTCGCTTTACGGCGCCGGCGGCGCTTGTTCGAGGTATATTCGACCGTCCCGGGCACTGCAAATCCGCTGAATTCCCAGTTACAGCTGTCGCACAGGAGGTTGTACCGGAACAGAAGTTTTAGAAAGATGCCGGTAGGTCGGTACCCGCGGCGGATCTTGAGGCTCCTGCATTTGGGACAGCGTTGGGAAATCATACTTCTAAGATAGCAACTCAGGGCGTCACGTTGCCACCCGCGGACTGATCTTCACCGAGCGACGTGAGCCGTTCAAGCTCGGCCGTGATACGCCGCGCGGCCTCGTCACGCTCGGGTGTTCGGATATTGTCGCGGCCAAGCTGCATCAGCGCGTCGTTATAAAGCCGGACGGCCCGGGCAGGATCGCCGCGACGGGACGCGCGTTCGGCCTTCTCGACCCAATGCGAGACACGTATGGAAACGGTGAGCTCTCGCAGAAGGTCGCGCGATTCCAGCAGGCTCTGCTCGGCCGGATACGACCGCAGCGCCGATTCTATGACCTCGAGCGCGTTCTGCGCCGCCGCAAGGCGACCGGTGATACTCTCGCTGCGACGCGCCTCTTCGGTCATTGAATGTGCTTCGACCTCGGCCCATTTGAGCAGATGGTAACGATGAAGCTCGGCGGCCGTAGTCCGCCCTTTCAGCAAAGCCGCAAGGCGCGGGCTGCCGGCCCTGACGCTCTTCAACTCTCGCTCGATCACGGCACCATATTCATTGCACAATTCGACGACTTCGCGATGACCCGATGAATACTTGGTCAGAACCCTGGCTGCCTCGGACTTCTGTCCGATCTCCTTAAGGATGGCCGCGTTCCGTTCAATGGTAAGTTTGCTGCTTCGCCTTTGGTCATTCGACCGTCCGTGATGGCCTCGGTCCACCTGCACCGAACTTCGCTCGCGGACAACCGCGTTCAAGCCCGCCCGCCGCAGAATGACCTCGCGTAGCACGACGGCTCCCGCAAGCACGATACTCGCCGCTATGCCCGCCGTCACCCAGGGCATCTCCTCACCCGAGTCGTTCAGAAAACCCCAGACAATAAAGAAGAAGCCCGCCGTGACGGCGACCGCGAGGATGTAGTAGTTCGAAGCCGGGAGCCAGAAGGGCCGACGATTGCTCC
>CAZSOE010000255.1:0-4085 GCA_964608335.1 uncultured Chloracidobacterium sp. | reverse complement strand
GATCGTGCTCGCGTCGGGCAGCCCGCGTCGTAAAGAGATCCTGACCGCCGTCGGGTGGGAGTTCGAGGCACTGTCGCCCGATGTTGACGAGACCGAACGTGCGGGTGAGGCGCCCGACGACTACGTCGTTAGACTCGCTGTCGAAAAAGCGCGGGCGGTCGCCCAGCGGATGCCCGACCGGATCGTGCTGGGCGCCGACACGACCGTCGCGATCAACGAACTTATCCTTGCCAAGCCCGTCGACCTCGACGATGCACGGCGTATGATCCGTTTGTTAGCGGGAACCTGGCATGAGGTTTTTACCGGCGTTGCGCTTGTTAAGGGCGATACGGTGAAGACCGGTCTCGAGCGAACACGTGTCAAGTTCGCTCCGATGACGGACGCCGAGATCGACTTTCTTGCCGTGGAAGGAGATCCGCTCGACCGGGCCGGTGCCTACGCCATCCAGGAGCAGGCCGCGCTTTTTATCGAGGCGATCGAAGGCGACTATTGGAATGTCGTCGGCTTGCCTGTGCGGCTCGTCTATCGGCTGGTTGCAGAAGCCCGCACGCAGTAAGGGCTCCGCCGGCACTCCGCCTTCGCGGAGGAACGAGGGAGCCCTTACTGCGTGCGGGCTTCTGCAGCTGGCCGCGTTTACAGCAGCCTGTCGATCACCTTTGAGATCGGGATCGTTATGTCGTATTTCGGATCGATACCGCCGAACGGTTCCCCGGAGCGAACGCCGGCCTTATCCAGGATGACAAACGAGGGCACCTGGTCGATGCTGTACTTTTTGAGCGTGGCAACGCCGTCGGCGTCGCGAAGGACCGGGACGGTCAGCTTGTTGTCGAACGCGAATTTGCGAAGACTATCGTCGCTCGCAAAATTCTTCGATCGCGAGTTCGTCGAGTCGGTTGCGATGAAATAGAACACCACATTCTTACCCGCATACTTCTTAGCGAGCGCGTTCGTATAGTCGGCTTGTTTTGCCGAAAGAGGCAGCCAGCTCGCGCCCACGGCGAGCACCACGACCTTGTCCTTTTGCGCCGAAATGTCGACGCGCGAACCGTCGAGCGAGGTCAGCGACTGCGCCGAGACGGCGGTCACAAGACCGAGCGTGAGAGCAATGATCGAAATGAAACCCTTTGTGGTTCTCATATCTTTAGCGAAGCGTCTTATGCACTTCCGCACCGGTTTAGATGCAAGTTTGAGACCAGACTATTGCTTGCGATTGAGGATGACATTGTCGATCAGCCTGATATCGCCAAAATAGACGGCGACGACTATGAGGGCCTCGCTATCTCCAATCTTATCAATAGGTTGCATCGATTCGCGATCGACAACGGCCGCGTAGTCGAGTTTTGCCGCGGGTTCGCCGGCCACCCGCTCCTGCACTATTTCGATCAGGTCCGCGGCATTCCGTTCACCTTTCTTGAAGGCCGTTTTAGCCTCGCGCAGGGCCTGAATGATGATGGGTGCCTTCTGTCGTTCCTCATCCGACAACCGCTCGTTTCTCGACGACATCGCGAGACCCGACTCTTCGCGCACCGTGGACCGCACAACGATCTCGGTCTCGAACCCAAGATCGCGGGCGAGTCGCTTGATCACCGAAACCTGCTGCGCGTCCTTTTGTCCGAAGAATGCGAGGTCAGGCCGTATGGTATTAAAGAGGATCGTCACAACGGTCGCGACGCCGCGAAAATGTCCGGGCCGCGACGCGCCCTCGAGCGTCCCGCTCAAACCGGCGACATCGACATATGTTGAAAACCCTTCAGGGTAGATCTCATCGGTTTCGGGGGCGTAGATGTAATCGACGTCGTACTCGGCGAGCATCGCCGCGTCCGACGTGAGGTCGCGCGGATACTTTTCGAGGTCTCGTTTGTCGTTGAACTGTTCGGGATTGACAAAGATGGATACGATGGCGACGTCCGCACGCTGGCGGCATTCCTTTACAAGTTCCAGGTGGCCGGCATGCAGTGCTCCCATCGTGGGCACAAAGCCGACGGTCTTCTCTTCACGCCGAAGTTTGCGCGCGATCGAGAACATTCGCTGACGGCGATTGATGATCTCCATCTAGCCTTTTGCGGTCCGGCCGGACCGCAGCTCGCCCAGCTCGCGCTGCGCCTCTTCCGTCAATCCATACGATTCCTGATCGTTGGGATACGCGCCGGCTTTAACATCGCTGGACCAGGCCTGGATAGCGTCTGTCATCACCTTGCGAAGGTCGGCGTATTGCCGTACGAACCGCGGCTGGCGGCCGAATGTCATACCCAACAGATCGTGCAGGACCAGGACCTGAATGTCGCAATCGAGACCGGCACCGATGCCGATCGTGGATATATTAAGTTCCTTTGTAATGATGGCCGCGACCTCTCGTGGCACCAGCTCGAGCACTATGGCGAAGGCTCCGGCCTCCTCCAGCAGCTTCGCGTCCTCGATAAGACGCTTCGCCTGCTCGGCCGTGCGCCCCTGGACGCGGTAACCGCCCATTTTATAGACCGATTGCGGCGTCAAGCCGATGTGGGCGACGACCGGGATCTCTTCATCGACAAGGCGCCGGACGATATCCGCGCGATTGCGTCCGCCCTCGATCTTTACCGCCTCGGCCCCGCCGTACTTCATCAGCCGAAGGGCATTCCTGACCGTTTCATCCTCGTTAATGTGATACGTTCCGTACGGAAGGTCGGCGACGACCATCGCGCGTTCCGTACCGCGCTTAACCGCGATGCATGCAGACGTTATCTCGTCGAGCGATACGGGTATCGTGTTGCCGTAACCGTGAATGACATTGCCGACGCTGTCGCCGACCAGGATGATATCGACCCCGGCTTCGTCCACGATCCGCGCGGTCGGATAGTCGTACGCTGTCAGGCACACGAGCTTCTCGCCGCGCTCCTTTGCCGAACGGATCGCCGGCAGGTAGACCTTGCCTTCTTTATCTGGTTGGAGGTAGGCCATTCTTTCGAGGCCAGTCTAACATATCGTTGCACAAGCCCGCTGCAATTAGGGATACCAGCGTTTCACTTCGCTCGAGTCGGGGCACTCGGCCAGCAAGTCAGCGACCTCCTTGTGCAGAACGGGATGAACGAAGTGCGGCGCGATCTTCGACAGGGGTTTCAACACGAAGCGTCGCTCGTGCAGCCGCGGGTGCGGCAGCGTGAGAAACTCGGTCTCCATAACTTTATCGCCAAAAAAGAGGATGTCCAGATCGACGGTCCTCGGCTTTTTGACCGATTTGTCGCCACGACCCAGCAGATACTCGATCCTTAACAGCCGGGCCATCATCTGCGTGGGCGTGACCTTCTCGACGCAGACCTCGGCGACCATGTTCAGGAACCAGTGATCGGTCTCGATGCCGACGGGTTCGGTCTCGTAGATCCCCGAAAGCTTGTTGACGACAAAGCTCGCCTCCATCATCCCGCGAACCGCCATCAGCAGGTTGCCCGCCCGGTCGCCCAGGTTCGACCCCAGGCCGATATAAGCTGTTGTAATGTGGTTGTTCACCGCGATCGCTGCTAGATAAATAGAGCAAACCGGTTCGGATGTCAAAATCGCCCTCTAGACACCTGGTCTTTCCTTTCCCGAGTTTGCGGGAGGCCGACCTTGTTGGACGCCAGGGGCGCGTTCGCGCCTAATAAGCCATAACCAAAATTCGATCAGCCAAAGGAGTGATTATGTCCACAGCACAAAAGGCCCCTGCCGAAATGCCGCCGCACATGCAGCTCATCAATATGGGCATCGGCAACTTTACCGCCAAGATCATGTACGCCGCCGCGAAGCTCGAAATTGCCGACCATCTCGCCGACGGCCCAAAGAGCGCCGAGGAGCTTGCCGGCCCGACCGGCACGCACGCGCCATCGCTGCACCGCCTGATGCGCACGCTGGCGAGTTTTGGCATTCTGACCTCGGATGAGAACAAACGTTTTTCCCTGACGCCGCTAGGCGAAGCGTTAAAGAAGGGCGCGCCCGGCTCTGCGCATTCCAGCTTGCTGATGTTCGCCGGTCCGACGTTCGCCGTCGCCTTCGAAGAGATCGAGCATTCGCTCAAGACCGGCGGCACCGGTTTCGAGAAGGCATATGGGATGCCGATATTCGATTATTTCGCC
>CAZSOE010000254.1:3138-4088 GCA_964608335.1 uncultured Chloracidobacterium sp. | reverse complement strand
CGAGCATACCTACGAAGAGTTCGAGGGCGGACACACCGACAAAACCCGCGAGCGGATCGGAACAAAGACACTGCCATTCTTCTCGCGGACGTTGGTCCCTCAGAAACCGGCGCCCAAGGCGAAATGATAACCGAGGATCGCTGAAATGAAACGCTGCCCTGAATGTAGAAAGGATTATCTCGACGACAGTCTCTTGTACTGTCTCGATGACGGTGCCGCGCTGGTGCAGGGCAGCGTCGGGGACGGGCCTGCGACGGCGATACTTCCGAGTGTTTTCGATGAGAGCCTGACCCAGCAGCTGACGAATGGCGAAGCGAAACGCGGTACGAAGTCGATTACGTTCAGCCTGCCGGCTTTTCTTTCGGGAGAGAGGCTGCCGTGGGTACTTCTCGGTGTCTCTCTCCTCGGTCTCGTTGTCGCAGTCGCTTACGCCGTCCGTAATGGGCGCGCCGTGGTAACAAACGAGCTGATCAGGACAACGTTTTATATTCAGCCGCCGCAACGCAGGGCCGGCTTTGGGCAGATAGCGATCTCCCCCGACGGAAGGAACATAGTGGTCTCGTCCGATGTTGAGGGTAAAACAGTACTTTGGCTGAGGCCGATCGACTCGCTCGAGGGGCGACCGCTTGCGGGAACCGATGGTGTCGTGGGATTTCCGTTCTGGTCGCCCGACAGTCGCACGATCGGGTTTTGGGTTGCCGAGAACAAACTAAAGAGGATCGACATCGCGGACGGGACCGTCAGGGATCTTGGAGAGGCTCCCGCCGGCGTTGGCGGCGCTGGGTGCGCCTGGAACCGTGACGGAATAGTATTATGCAATGGGCGGGGCGGCTTCATCCGTCTCCCCGCGTCCGGGGGCGGCGTTTCTGACACGCTGCCTGGATATGATTCGCAGCAGGACGAGCTTTTTCGTTGGCCGAGTTTCCTTCCCGATGGAAAACACTTTCTCT
>CAZSOE010000254.1:0-3128 GCA_964608335.1 uncultured Chloracidobacterium sp. | reverse complement strand
AGTTACGAATGGCGATCGGACAAAGTCCGAGGTGTTTGTTGGGTCGATCGACGGCTCGGTAAGAAAACTCCTGTTTGCTGCGGACTCAAGTGCATTCTATTCAGCATCGCCGGATGGTAAGGGCGGGTATCTCTTGTTTGCACGCGGCGGCGCATTGCTCGCGCAGGTTTTCGATCTGCAGAGCCTATCTGTGTCGGGAGAGCCGTTCCGTGTCGCCGAAAGCGTTCGGGTCAATTTTAACAACCGGGGATATTTTTCGGTGTCCGATAACGGCACGCTTGTTTACGACCCGAACACAGACGAGGACGAAGGGCGTCAATTGACATGGTACGACCGCGCGGGGAAAGAGATCGGAACGGTCGGAAAGGCCGGGCCGGTCTTTCGTTTCAGGCTGTCGCCCGACGAGAAACTGCTGTCGATGTCGGGCCGCGGCAACAAGTCGGTGAACAACGACATCCTTGTCACCGACATTTCCCGCGGCGCGACCTCGCGACTCGCCTCCTTTCCAGGCGAAACACCTGAATCGATCTGGTCACCTGATGGAAAATATGTCGTCTGGAACGAGAGAACCGGAACGAAAGCCCGTTTGATGAAGAAACTCGCAAGCGGCGCGGGCGAGGCCGAGGTACTTATAGAGTCCGAAGCTAACGGAATGACGCCGTCAGGCTGGTCGCCTGACGGAAAGTTCATCCTCTATACCTTGTTTGCCAACCGGAATCGTGACATTTGGGTTCTGCCGCTCGAGGGCGACCGCACGCCGTTCCCGTATATCCAATCGCCGGCCGATGACCAGTCCGCTGTTTTCTCGCCGGACGGAAAGTATGTTGCGTACCGATCATACGAGTCGGGGAGCAACCAGATCTACATCCAGACATTCCCGGCCTCTGCAAACAAGTGGCCAGTATCAACCAATGGAGGGATCAGTCCCTATTGGGCGCGAACGGGGCGCGAGCTGTTTTATGTCCAGAGCGGCAGGCTGATGTCGGTCGAGATCAAGCCGGGAGATCCCTTGAGCGTAGGCGTGCCGCAGCCGCTCGTGGACTTTGCGGCAGTGCGTAGTCCGCGAAACGACGATTATGCCGTTTCGAACGACGGCCAACGGCTTCTGTTCATCAGCCGCGGCGCCGATGCAGTCTCGCCGCCGATCGTCGCGATCGTACATTGGTCCGCGGGCTTGAGTAAATAGATATGAAACGCTGCCCTGAATGTAGAAAAGATTATCTCGACGACAGCCTATTGTACTGTCTCGACGACGGTGCCGCGCTCGTACAGGGTACGGTCGCGGACGAGCCCGCGACGGCGATATTGTCGGGTGATCGAGTGTCGGATGAAGGCCTGACGAAGCAACTCAGGGTCGGCTCTAAGGGTACGCCCGCACAGTCGCTAACGTTCAGCTTGCCGACATTCCTATCGCGCGAAAGACTGCCGTGGATCGTCGCGGGAGTGCTTGCAATTGTCGGTGCGGTCTTTGCCTACGGCTACTTCCACGCATCTTCGAACCGGCAGACAACGGCGGTGAGGCTCGCCTTCGAGCCGCCCTCGGGCCTTTCTTTTAATGACGTGCAGCCGGATTATGCGACGATCTCGCCGGATGGCAAAAAGATCGCGTTCTCAGCGACTGCCGATGGCAAGAATATGCTCTATGTCCGCGATCTCGAAACGGGCGAGGCCAAACTGCTGCATGGTTCCGACAATCCGCTGGAACCGTTCTGGTCGCCCGACAGCAAATCGATCGCGTACGGTTCGCAGGGAAAGCTCAAACGCTCGGAGCTTGCCGGCGGGAACGCTCAGGTTCTGTGTGACGCCGCACGCCCGGTCGGAGGAAGCTGGAATAAAGATGGCACGATAATCTTCGTTCCCGACTATCGCACAACGCTGGTCCAGGTCTCGGCGAAGGGAGGCGAGCCAACGCCGGTGGTAACAAATCCGGTTTCGGGTGCAAATCCGCAGCACCGTTATCCATTCTTTCTGCCGGATGGCCGCCACTTTTTGTTTCAGTACAACGGCCTATCGGCAGGCTCGCTTGATTCACCGGACGTCGTGCAGATCCTCCCGGACGTTACTGGCGCCGTTTATACGGATGGCTGGCTCGTCTTCGTGCGGAATGAAACGGTCGTCGCGCAGGCGTTCGATGCTTCACGGCTTGCGTTCAGCGGCGAGCCGGTCACACTCATCAGCGGTGAGAAAGTCTCGACCAACACTTTCCGCGTTTCAGTGTCGGAGACGGGCGTTCTGTTGTGGCAGCCGCGCTGGGAACGCGACTATCAACTCTTGTGGTTCGATCGCGACGGAAAGCAGGTCGGCACGGCGGATGATCCGACAACGATCGGAACCGGGCAGGATCCGCGGATATCGCCCGACGGAAAGCGCGTTGTCATAAAGCGAAATCCGCCGCAAACCCTGTGGACCATCGACCTTGAGAAAGGTACGAGCGTGCGCATTACGTCGGATTTCGGCCAGATGCCGCTCTGGTCACCTGACGGCTCGCGGATCGCATACGGCGGAACCTTGGGCCTCACTACCAAAGCGTCGAACGGCTTAGGAGAGCCCGAAGTCTTACTGCCATCGTCGGCCGCGGGGGCCACGTTCCCGTGCTGCTGGACGCCGGACGGGAGATACATTATCTACCAGAAGCGCGGTGTGAAAACACGTCTCGACCTCTACGCTCTTCAACTGGAGGGTGAAAAGAAGGAGATCCTGTTACTTAGCTCGCCTTTTGACGAGATGGGTCCGGCTCTGTCGCCGGACGGTAAGTGGCTGGCCTATGCGGCGGACGACACGGGCACATTGGAGGTCTACGTTCAACCTTTCTCACCGGATGGCAAAGCCGTTGACCGCAAGAGGGTCTCCAATACCGGGGGGCGAATGCCCGTATGGCGACGGGACGGGGCGGAGTTATTTTTCGTCGCGACCGACAGTCAATTGATGGCCACTTCGGTAAAGGTGAACAATAGCGAGTTCGAGTTCACGACGCCGAAGGCCCTTTTTATGACAAAAGTGCTTGATTTCCGCAACGCTTTTCATGAGTTTGACGTTTCACCCGACGGACAGCGATTTCTCATCGGCATGCTCATCGGCGAAACGAAAGTTCCGCCGCCGACCGTGATTCTGAACTGGCCCGAGATGCT
>CAZSOE010000253.1:0-4098 GCA_964608335.1 uncultured Chloracidobacterium sp. | reverse complement strand
TGTGTGGACGATCCAGGGAGAGCCCGACACCGAGGTCATCATCAACCGCCCGGCTACCGTCGAACTGACCTGCGCAAGCATCGTCAACCGCATTCCCGATCTGATCGCCGCCCCACCGGGCTTCATTACCTCCGAAAAGATGCCGTCCAACAGCTATCGGGGAAAGGATATAGGTTTCTACATCAGATAGTGGACCGAGCAAGGAGAGAGCCTATTATGAAATTACGGACGATCTTGATGACCACGACGGGAGTGGTCGTTCTATGCGTTTTTGGCGGGTGTTCGTCGAAGCAGCCCGGCGGCAAGACAAAGGCCGAAATGAACGACTTCGCTCAGAGGTATGCAGAGGCCTGGAGCACCAATGAGCCGTTCGCCGTCACAAAATTCTTTTCCGAAACTGGTTCACTTCAAGTCAATGACGGCCCCGTGGCGGTTGGCAGACAGGAAATTGCGAAGATCGCTCGCGGATTCATGTCGGAGTTTCCAAAGATGGTAGTAAGCATGGACAAGGTTGTAGTTAAGGGTGAAACGATCGAATTCCACTGGACATTGGACGGGGTCAATTCGGGTCTGCGGGGAACGGGAAAGCGCGTTCGCATCAGCGGATATGAGGAATGGAAGTTCGGTCCCGACGGCCTTATCTCAGAGTCAAAAGGACACCTCGACGAGGCTGAATACAAGCGCCAGATCGAGCATGGAGTGAAGGAAGGTACATGATAAGAGGATCATATGGCTATCGCAGCACCGACCAAGTTTGCACACATCGTTTATCGTACGCGACGATTCGCGAAAATGCTTGAGTGGTATTCGACCGTTTTCAATGCCCGCATTCAATACAAGAATCCGGCGCTTGCATTCATGACCTATGATGACGAGCATCACCGGTTCGCGTTCGCGGATATGAGCGTGCTGCAGCCCGACGGCAGTGAGACCGAGAAGGACGACACGATCGGCGTTGACCACGTCGGCTACACACTCGGTTCCGTAGGCTACCTGTTGGAGAACTACGCATCGCTGAGCGAAAAGGGTATTAAGCCTTATTGGTGCGTGCATCACGGTATGACGCTCTCGATGTACTACGCCGATCCGGATGGTAATCAGATGGAGTTTCAGGTCGATCTGATGGACTCGAGCGCGGATGCAGGTGGATTTATGGCGGCGCGCTTTGACGCGAACCCGATCGGCGTGGAATACGACCCCGAACGGTTGCTCGCCAGTTATCGTTCAGGCATCGCGCCGGACGAACTGTTGAAATTCTACGAGGGCGGCGAGGTCTCGCCTATTCGCGGAGCCTTCGCAAAGATCGTCGGGGCCTGACGTCCGGACAGTTTCAGCGATTCACACAACCTGCATTATCTCGTCCAACGGTTTGCGCTCAATGTCGGGGACCGTTGCGTCTTTGGCGGGAAAGCCGACGGGGATAAGGACGAATGCGACCTCGTTCTTTGGCCGGCCGAGTATCTCCTGAAGGAACTTCATCGGGCTCGGCGTGTGGGTCAGGGTGGCCAGGCCCATATTGTGCAGCGCGGCGAGCAGCATACCCACGGCGATGCCGACCGATTCCTGGGAGTAGTAAGTGGGTTCGATCTCGCCATCCTCGGTGATCGTATTTAGCCGGAAAACGACGATCAGGTACGGGGCTATTTCGAGGAACGGCTTGTGTTCGTCCGTTCCAAGCGGTGCAAGGCGCCGAAGCCATTTCTCGCTCATCCGCCCGTGGTAGCTCTCGTACTCTTCTTTTTCCGCGGCCTCGCGTATCTTTCTTTTCACAACTGGATCGCGCACCACCACAAACCGCCACGGCTGCATGTTGGCTCCCGACGGGGCGGTGCCCGCCGTTGCGATCGCTCTTTCAATCAGTTCAAACGGCACATCGCGGTCAGAGAATTCGCGCACAGTTCGCCTGCGCCTCATCAGGTCGAGAAACTTCGCCGATCGATCAGACTGGTCCGTGGGATCGGGGTGCTCGAAATCGAGCGGGATGAACGCTGGTTGGATATTCGTCACCGCTTAAGTGTAATATGCCTCGCATGCTGACGGCCATCACGCACAAGGTGTCGGCGCGGATCAACGAATGTGAACTGACGCATCTGGAGCGGACACACATCGATGTCGCGACCGCACAGCGACAGCACGACGATTACTGCTCGACGCTCGCGGAGCTGGGGGTCTCGGTGATAGCCCTCGACGGAAACGAAGCTTATCCTGATTCCGTTTTTGTCGAAGACGCTGCCGTTGTCGTTGACGAGATCGCGGTTATCTGCAGCCCAGGGGCCGCATCGCGAAGGGGCGAGACGGACCTTATCGAACGCGAGCTTTCAAAGCATCGGGAGACCTATCGGATACGTCTTCCGGCAACTATCGACGGCGGCGACGTTCTTAGGGTCGAAAAAAAAGTATTCGTCGGTTTATCAAGCCGAACGAACTTACAAGGGTTTGGGGAAATGCGAAAGGCACTGTCGGCGTTCGGCTACATTGTGGAAGCCATTGAGACCAAAGGCAGCCTGCATCTGAAATCGGCGTGCACCGCGATCAGTGACGAAACGCTGATCGTTAATCCTGAATGGATCGACACGAGTCTACTTGCTGGATCCAGGCTGGTTCCGACCGCGCCCGGCGAGGAACGGTCCGCGAACGTGCTTCGGATCGGTGATACCGTTTGCGTTCAGGCGGGTTTCCCGCGGGCCGTCGAGGCGATCGAAAAGCTTGGTGAGAAGATTCGTCTAATCGACGCGTCCGAACTCGCAAAGGCTGAGGCCGGTCTGACCTGCTCGAGCATCGTTTTCGAGACGGCAGTCTAGCGAAAGCGGAACTAGACTTCGACACCTCGCGAAGTTTAGAATGTGCGGTGGGCAGTTTCGATGGACGTGCGTAAGGCAATTTTGATCTTTGCGGGCACGGCCTTTGTGGCGCTCGGTGTCCTCGGAATGTTCCTTCCGCTGCTGCCGACGACCGTATTCCTTTTGCTTGCCGCATACTGCTATTCACGGAGTTCGGAGCAGTTTCACAATTGGCTTCTCACAAATCGCTTCTGCGGGCCGTACATCCGTAATTACAAGTCCGGACGCGGTATCTCGGCCCGGCAGAAAGTAACCACCCTCCTTTTTCTTTGGGCATCGATCGGGTTTAGCATTTGGCTGCTCTCGGGCGGTTTTTGGTCCACCATCTTCCTGCTGGCCGTCGCCATCGGCGTTACCACCCATATCCTCTGGCTGAAGACCTATCGCCCGGCCGATCAGCCCGAACTGGCCCCGGCCGACCCCGTTCCCTAGTCCACCAATGCTTTTTCTCGAAAACTAAGAAAATAGCGCTTGACATATAAGTGATTTCTTATAGAATAAAACATAAGCAATAGCTTATATATGAGTTCGAGGGGCGAAATACAGCAAAAAGAGGCCATTTTTAAGGCGATCGCCGATCCGACAAGGCGCGCGATCCTCGATCGATTACGGACAGCCGACCGTTCGGTCAACGAGCTTTGCGAATCGTTCAAGATCACGCAGCCAGCCGTATCGCAGCACCTCAAGGTCCTGAAAGCCGTCGGTCTGGTGACAGTCGCGCCCGTGGGGCGCGAGCGCATTTATCGGCTCAATGCCGTTTTGCTGCAAGCGGTTTACGACTGGGTTTCGCACTACGAAGAGTTCTGGACGGATCGGCTCGATGCCTTGGGCAAGTATCTGGACAAGGAGAAGGAGAACAACGAGTACTGACGAGAGACATAAAAATGGAGGCCGTATATCCGCATCCGATCGAGGCCGTATGGCGCGCTCTGACCGATAGCGATGCGATCGCGCAATGGCTGATGCAAAACGATTTTGAGCCGAAGCTGGGGCACAAGTTCCAGTTTCGAGCTAAACCGATGGGCGGCTGGGATGGCATCGTTCACGGTGAAGTGCTCGAGGTAGATCCGCCGCGAAAGCTTCGTTATTCGTGGAGGACCAACGTCATCGATACGATGCTGACGATCACGCTGCAAACGGTGGCTGAAGGAACCGCTCTGAAATTGGAACACTCGGGCTTCCGCGGCTTCAAGCCGGTAATGATCAGCTTCCTGATGGGGAGCGGCTGGAAGAGCATCGTCCGCAAGCACCTGCCGGC